>CAZVCQ010000062.1:0-10842 GCA_964626085.1 uncultured bacterium | reverse complement strand
CAATGTGTTACCTATGTCCTGATAATAACCTGTTACCTATGTCCTGAGTCCGGACTCCGCAGCCCGGGCCGCCTGGCATTGCCGTAAGTCTTGTAAATAGCTTTGCTTACATCACGATGACGTTGCCAGCCGCCGAACCGCAATCTCGGGACGCGATGTAGACCTTGTCCTCCTGCACGTTCCTCGCTTCACTCACTGCAGACCGGTCACTGCGGCCGCGCGCCGAAAGCGCGGTTGAGTCTCACAAAGTACCTCTCGTTGTTCGTCAGGAAGTACCGGCAGACGTATCCTCACTTGTGTACTCGCTTGCGTCAGCGGCCGCGTCGCACGCTCCATTTCAACCTCAACCTTGACCTGTATTCCGACCTCAACTTCAACCTCAACCTTGGCCTGATTCCTCAGTCGTACCAGTCGTTGCTCCGGCAGTCGTTCGCGACGTTGTTGGGCTCGATGTTCGTATCGAGAGACGTGCAGTTGTGAACCCTGCTGTATCTCGCGTCGCGTCGGCAGAAGCTACGGGGGAGGCGGCCTGTGGGCCGACCACTCCCCGGCAGAATTGTGGTCTCAGACTCCCGGACCACTATGTGTAGCCGGTCGGCTCGCACACATACGGGCGGTCTCGAATCAGCGCCGGAGCCCGCTCGTCCTCATGCGCTCATGACGAGAAATCGGCAACTCATCTCTCCTGTTCTCCGTCGGTCACAAGCAGAGGCTCAGGCGAACCTCTCCCTCCGAAACCCGATGCACGAAACGGCACATGAACAAATCACGTACATGGGTCGTAAGACCCCTATTGTCGGCTAGTTGTGACCTGGTACAGGGCGGATAATTCAAGGGTGGGGGTCATGGGGGGAGCTGTAGCCCCCGGTGCGGCCCTCGTTCCTCCACCCGCAACGACCGCCGCTCATGGTACCGCAACGGCCCTCGCTCCTTCGTCCGCAACGGGCCACGGAACATCTCCCGCTCCGGCCCTCGTTCCCGCCACCGCAACAGCACCCGCTCCGGGCTCTGCTCCTCCCTCCGGACCAGCCCACGCTCCTCCTTCTGCTCAGGGTCCCACTGCGGCTACCGCAACGGCCGCCGCTGCTGCTACTGCAACAGCCCCTGCTCCTGCGTCCGCAACCGACAACAGAACAGCGCCCGCTTCTTCCCTCGTTCCTGCGCCCGTAACGGCACCCGCATTCGGGACAGGTCTTTCCCCGAGCCGCTCTCCGAACTGGACAACGACTGCGGCTCTCGGCTTGACAGCGGGTGACCGTGGGCGACTTCCGCCCCATGCACATGAACAGGCTGCCCGCGACGGCGCGGGCAGCCTTTGGGTCGGAGGCCGTTTGGCCTATTCGGTCAGGACAACCTTCCGGTTGATTCTCTTCGTGCCGTTATCCAGCCCATAGAAGTACACGCCGTTGGCCAGGCGGCGGCCCCTGGCGTCCGTTCCGTTCCAGACGCTGGTGTATGCACCGGGCTTGCACTTGCCATCAGCCAACACCTTCACGAGTTGTCCCGCCGTGTTGTACACGCGCAGCGACACGTCGGACTCGACCGGCACCTGCCAGCATATCGTCACTCGGTTCGTGGCCGGGTTGGGCTTGGCCTTGTCCAAAGCGAGGATGCCGAGGCTCGCGCCCTGCGGCCCTTCCTGGGTGTGGGGCTTCTTCCGGAACTTCGACAGGTAGACGCCTGAGCCGTGCTTACGCCTGCCTCCGCCGCCAAGGAGTGCGCCCCCGAGGGTCCACTCTTCCCGCTCGTATGCGGCCATCGAGGTCGAAACGACCGAGTCAACGTATGTGTCCGGGTTGTCTCTGATGGCCAGACTGTCGGTCACTGCCGTGTATCCGCCGTACAGAGCATCCACCCAGACTATCTGGCTCGTGATGCCGGTCCAGCGCACCGCCGCAATCGTCTGGTTGTCCTGGCCGAAGTCGGGGGCCGTGATGTCGGCGTCACCACTGGTCAGCCAGACCTCGCTGCCGGCCAGGTTCGCCACCTTGACGATCTGAGTATTGCCGGAGTCGTCGATGGCCTCAGCGGCCACGTTTGCGCCGTTCCAGGCCGGGCTGGGTCTGTCGTGATCAGTGTTAAAGTCCGAGAGTACGGTCACCTGTAACGTGGAATCGTGGACCTTGCCTACCTGGTCGTAGTCGTCGTTGGGGCTCAAAGTGAACACGATCTCATCCGTGTTGAGGTAGCTGGGCAGGAAGTGATCGCAGTCGCCGAAGGTCAATTGCTGCTCGATTCCACCGAAGGCCGCCACACGCCAGATCTGGGTGTAGCCGCTGTCGTCATCCCGCTCGTAGCAGAGCCACTCGCCGTCAGGGCTCCACTCCGGATAGCAGTGGTCCTCTTCCGCATACGTAATCTGCCAGACCGGACCCAGCGAAGCGGCAACGCCGCCAAGCCCCGGCCCGGCGCAGGCGGCTCGCTCAGTCGCCGGCGCGGACGCCGGAAGGGGACTGCACCTGATTGCGGCCGGGTCCTCCCGGCCGGGGACTGTCCCCGTGCTCTGACCATCTGTCGTCTTGCTCCCATCACCAAGAGCCTTGGAGATGGGAGACCCGGACGCGGGAACTGACGCCAAGTCTTTGTCCTGAGCTGCCGTGGCGTTTGCCATGTCGCCGTCCATCCTGTACAGCCCTCCGCCACCCGGGACCGAATCGGTCGCAGGCGTGACGCAAAGCTGATAGAACCCCGACACGGTGTCATCCAACTGGAAGGCGATGTACTGGCCGTCCGGGCTATAGACCGGCTCCTCGCAGTCTTCGTCCATGTCCACGACCCTCTGTTCTACGGAGGACACCGGATACTGGCACTGGTATATCTGCTCGCGCCCGGTCAGCGTGTCCTCTTTGCTGTAGCAGACCCAAGTGCCATCCCAGTTCCAGCGGGGCTTCGATGCCTCAAGTCCGTCCATCAGCGGCTCCTCACCGCCGAGCGTCGGGCTCCCCGCGGCCACGACCCAACCCGGGGGTGCACCGCATCCCGCCGCCTCGAGACCGCCGTACCCGCTTGGTGTGTACCGCCAGAGCTCCCGTGTCTTGTTGCCCTTGGTCGCGTAGAGACTCCGCTGCGGCCCGGAGACGATGTCCGCCCCTCTGTTGACGTTTTTCTTCAGGCCGCTGGGGCCGACTGAAGGCATGTCCTCGAGCTGATGCCAGGAATCCCCGACCGGATCGTATCGCCAGAACTCCTGCATGTTGTTACCCTTCAGCGCGTAGATGCAGCCCTCGTGCCACGCGCCGCAGCAGCCCTCACCCGTGGTCCTATTGCGCCGGCCGAAGGGAATGCCTGGTCTGTAGGCAGCATCCCAATGGCCCGTACTCACGTCGTAGAGCCACAGCTCGTTGTAGTGGGACTTGTGGGCGTAGAGCTTGTGGTCTCCATCGAACACGAGCCAGGATCCTTTCGCCCACGTACGCGTACGTCCGGGGGCCGAATCAAGCAACTCCCATTGCCCGGAATCAGCTTCTATGCGGAACCGCATGAAGTCGTAGTGGTAGCCTTTGAGCAAGTACACGAAGCCGGTATCTGCAATGTTGGCATACACCAAGTCCGAGCCGACCTTGACCTTCTTGCCACTTGCACCTGGCGGGACGTCCGGCATCTGGTGCCACTCGTCCTCGTCGATGTCGTACCGCCAGAACCCAAATGTGTTGTTACCCTTGACCATGTAGACGTGACCTTGGCCGTCGGCCGCCCCGCGGCAACCTGTACGTGGGTACTTGTGGTCACGGCCCCTCATAATCCTGTGCTTCTCTGCCCACGTGTCCGCGATGGGGTCGTAGACGTAGAAGTCGCGAGTGCCTTCACCCTTTGCTGCGGAAACGAGCCTCAACGTGCTGTCGCTCGCGAGCCACCCGCCCCGGTTGATCGACTTGCCCGACGGCCTGCGGGGCATGGAGTCTCTCTCTGCCCAGCCCGGCCTTGGCAGTATTTCCGGTAGACCCCGGATGTAAGGTAGAATTGGGGTGTGCTGCATGCCGATCTGCGAGTGATGCGTATGCCCTTCGCTCACGACAACGCTCACTTGCGTCGTGTCGGTAATGTGCACGGCAAGCGACACGATGCCGTTGGCGTCGGTCTTGCCCACCGCGTAGGTCCCGCCGCCGCAGATGCAGGCAACCGCGGCCTCGACCGGCGTCAGCGAGTCCTTGAGGGTGACCGTGAGGACGAGTGTCGCTTCCATCCCAACCGGGAACGAATCGGGCAGCCCGGCTACGTCTACTGACTCAGGCATGCCGCCAATCCAGATCGGCATTGTCGGGTCGCCGAGCATCAGTGAACGCAGCAGTGAGACAAGCCCATTCGGGGAGCCGCTTCCTCCGTGTGCTACGAAGTACGCATCCGAGTACATCTTGACGCCGCCCAGGTCGAACACCGGGGCGTAGTACCGAAAACCGCCGGCACCGTCGTAGATAGTATCGCAGTCATAGAGAGCCCTCACGAGAGAAGAGCACTGCATGACAGCCGGATTGTAAATCGACCAAGTCGCGCCAAGGGACGCGACCGCGCCGCCCGGCGCCTTGCGCAGCCATGTCTCTGCAAGACACTCTTCCTTGTCGGTGCTGTTGATCGCGCCACAGAGGCAAGCCATATTCATCACGACCGGGGTCATGCCCTCATTCTGAAGCCCATGGACGTTGGAGCGGTCCCAGCTGCAGCTTGAAGCGTTTCTATTCCACCGATGCCAGCAAGTGTCCAGGCCGTGGCCAGCATACAACACGAACCCGGTTCCCGCATCTACAGTATCGCGAACATCCCTATTATCAATACCATCTGTGTACCCGTTGATGATGGACTTGCCGTTGGCCGGGTCCCAGTACCGGTAGTATGGCATGCTGTCTATCTTGGCGATCTCTTCCCGGAACACGATCGGTTTGTCAGCCCGGTTCGCAACGAAGCTCATCTTGGTTAGCCAGTCACCAGTGAGCGGCGGATCCCGCTGGTAGCGGAGTATCTTGCCTATGATAGTGTCGAGACTCGCGCAGGATCCGTTGCGCGGCGAGATGCGGGCAACGCACACGTCGGGGTATAGGTCGAGGGCTCCGGTTGATGGGAAGTCGTCAAGACAGGAGTAGTAAAAGTCGCTATAGGCCGGGTCTTTGTCATCCCAGCCCTGCTCAGGGTAGGCGTGAAGCGGTATCTGGGTCGGCGCGGCAGCCTCACCGATGAGAAGCACCCATCGTAGTGCGCGGTTGGATTGGTATTCCTGTTGAATGGCGCTTCTGAGCGATGCATCAGTCCACGTTCCATAGACCACAGTATCCGCGTGGCCACGACGCCGTATCCACTGGAGCAAGGCCTGTACGCTGTCGCTGGCTTCGTAGCTGCTGTGGCAGAACACCATGCATTCGCTGCCGGTCAGTGAGTCCGGGGGAACGATGGGCAGGGACAGGTCAGCGAAGTTGTCGACGAATCGCGCGTACAGCGGCACCATCCAGTCTTCGGCTTGGCCCGTATAGACGGCGCCACCGGAGTACGTGACTGTGACTACGATGCTGTCCGCGACGCATATCGTCCCCTGCACCGGGTTCACATGCGCCGGCAGGACATCCAAGTTGAGTACGTGCAAGCCGCGCCAGTTGCCGGTATACACCGAGCGAACGAAGCTGTCCGGATAGAAGGCATCGCAGGTGTCGTAGAACGCGCGGTCGAACGCGAACGGGACGGTGGTGTCGTTCAGGCAGGCCTCCTCCTGCTCCGGGTACACCCGGCCCACCGCAATGTTGTGTGTAGCAAGAGTCTGGATGACGACGGCCGTGCTGCAGCCGTTGGGCACTGCCAGAAGCACCGGGACACGCAGCAGTTGTGGTCTTCCGGGGGCCACAGTGGCGTAGTTCGCGCCGTCCATGGTCAAGACGACGAATGGCATGGTGTCAACGACGACCGGTGTGATCTCCGGATTCGGAACCCGCACCTGGAACGTGGTGTGCGTCGGATACTGCTCCAGGATTGTCACGCTTGCGGCACCCGCGCCCTGTGCGTTAGCCGCAAGAACGACTACTGCGAGCAGCATCGTGATCGCTGTTCTACGGTCAACTCCCATCTCTCCCTCCTTTGAGCGCGGCTTGGCGCTCCGTCTTCGCCTACCTCAACTTAACGGCCTTTGCACAAGCACCGCCCGCCGCTGTCACGACGTACACGCCCGGCGGCACCAACCGACCCTGAATGTCCCTGCCGTCCCAGGTCAACCGCAGCCCGCTCGCCGCAGACCCAGTCGCGTTCATCGATCGCACCAGCCGACCATCCGGGGCGTAGACTCTGACCTCTCCCAGTGGGATCGCTGTACTCGAGGCCACGGACAATCGCGTACGAAACGGACTCGGGTCCAGCAGCAGCGCGAATGCCGTGTCCGCCTCACTCGACGGCACCCAGGGCTCGTCCGCATCTCTAATCACATAGACCCTGTGACAGCCGAGATGCCCGACGTACAGCCTCCTCCGGACGGGTGACGCGGCAATCACGAATGGGCCATCTCCGACCCGGAGCGTCTCGAGAAGCTGGCGACCATCGCCGGAGAGCACAATAACCTCATTCGTGTAGTCGCTGGTGCAGTAGAACCGGTCCGACAATGGACTCCAGTAGACCGCATCGCAGAAGTCACCGGCCTGAATAGCCGTGTCGATGACATCCGTCGCCGCGTCTATGGCGTAGAACCTGGTGTCCATATCCGCGGCCGAGGCCACCACGACATCGCGCGTGTCGCTGCCCGACACCGCAAGAACATCATGATCCTCGGCGACCTGGATTCTCGCCACCACGGCATCTGCATGGCCGTCCAGCACAACGAGTTCACCGTTCCCGCCGCAGTAGAACTTGTCCATCCTGCGATAGTAGTAGCCCGATATGGGCGCGCCGACATCAACCGTCCTGATGACTTGATTCGTAGCGACGTCAACGATTGACACAGTGCCGTCATCGGAGTTCAAAACGTACAGCTTCCGGCGCATGGTGTTGACATACATCTTGAGCGGGCACCGCCCGACTGGGATGTAGCACAACAGCGAGTCGGTGGCGCAGTCAACCACGGCGACGCTGTTGGTCGTCTGGCAGCTCACGTACACGCGGTCGCCGACCGGATCCCAGACCGGTACGGTGGAACCCTCCATCGGGATAGCCTTGACGAAGCTATGCGTCCGACCGTCGATCACCGCCAGCCGATCGGCGTAGTCGCCGGTGAACGTGCAGTAGGCCTTGTTGTCAACCGAGTCATAGCAGACGTCGTACGGGCATCCAAGCGGGAAACCCGCGACCACAGTGTTTGCGCTGCAGGAGATAGCGAAGAGCCAGTCGGCAGACTCGCTGGCCCCATAGATGACATCCTCGCGGCTGTTGTAGGCCAGACTACCGACCCACGAACCCGACACCTGTATGCTATCCTCCACGTACTGCGCCCGAGCCACCCCTGCTACGATGCAAAGCACGGCAACGGCCGCAAGCGACCCATACCCGAGTCTCACCCTGACGCCGTCTCCGGCCCGGAGCATCCTCATTTCACCCTCCTCTTACGCCGCATGGCAGTCGGCTGCTCACCTCAGTTTGACTGTCTTGGCACGGACACCGCCTTCTCCTGCCACGACGTACACGCCCGGCGGAACGGGCCGGCCCCGACTGTCCCTGCCGTCCCAGGTCAGCCGCATCACGCCGCCGGCAGGTCTGGCAGCATTCAAGGAACGCACCAGCCGACCGTCCTCGGCAAAGACCCTGACCTCTCCTGCAGGAACCGATATGCCACCGGTAATGGACAGATGGTCGTGGAACGGACTCGGGTCCAGTCGCAACGCTGACGCAGTATCGGAATCTGGCTCGCGATATTGCCCCTCCGGCCAAGGCGTCGTTGCGTCCCGGATCACGTAGACCTTGGAGCTACCAAGATGCCCGATGTACAGCTGCCGCCGGACCGGCGACTCGGCTATGACGTATGGGTCGTGGGCCACCGGCAGCGACACAAGATGCTGTCTGCCGTCGCCCGACAGCACGATGACCTCGTTCGTGAGAGCGCTCGTGCAGTAGAATCGGTCGGACAACGAGGACCAGTGAACGGCGTACGTCGACCGCCCCGCCCTCACCACAGCAGTGGTCGTGTCCATCGCGGCATCAATGACGTAGAGACCGTCGTTGCCGGGAGGTCCAATTCCAACGTAGTATGACGCCACTACAACGTCGCGCTTGCCGCTGCCTGACACCGCGTCAACAGCGCTATACTCGGCAACCGGTATCCTCGCCACCACGGAGTCTGAACGTCCGTCGATGGCAACGACCTCCCCACCACCTGCGCAGTAGAACTTATCGACCCTGGGGCAGTAGTACCCGGCGTTCACGTCGCAGCCGCCGATGACAATGGTCTTGACGACCTGATTTGCAGTCAAGTCTACCACTGAAACCGAACGGTCATCGTAGTTGAGCACGTAGAGTTTCCGTCCGGGCGCATTAACATACATCTTGATCGGACAATCCCCAACGGGTATGTATGTCAGCAGCGAGTCAGTCGCACAGTCAACCACGGCGACCTGCGAAGAATTCTGGCAACTGACATACACGCGGTCAGAAACTGGGTCCCAAACCGCCACCGTCGCACCCGGTATCGATATCGCCCTTACGCGTGAGTGCGTCTGCCCGTCCACGACCAAGAGCGAATCGTGCCACTGCCAGTCGTGGTAGGTACAGAACGCCTTGTTGTCCAAAGAATCATAGCAAACGGACAGAGCCCCGTAGAGCGGAAACTGCGACACCACGCGGTTGCTGTCGCAGGAGATGGCGAAAAAACCCCGATACTCACACGTACCGTAAACGACGTCCTCACGTGAGTTATAGGCCATGCCACCAACCCACGCACCTGGAACCTGCACGCTGTCCTCCACGTACTGGGCGCGACCTGTCGCGGCCAACAGACAGACCGTGACCAACGCCACGGACAAGCAGGGCCGGACCTGAGGATGCACCACGAAGCTACATCGGCCCGGTTCTCTTGGAGGAACACTGCGAAAGACAGACGGGCGTACGAGTGTAGGGAAGCGCCCGATGGACTACAATCGCGGGCGACATGCCCAGCCGCGAGTCGCCAGATCTACGCTTGGGCGGAACGCCCTGCCAAGTCAGGCATCCACAATCGTCGTCAAAGGGACATTCCACCTGCCTAAGTAAGCGCACGTTCCATACCGATGGCCATTCTCAACGTAAGTTGTTGGCCAACAGTACGATAGCACGATGCGCGACCATGCACCGTCGCTGTCGACTGGGGATGTGCGTGGAAGTCTGCATTTGTATATCCAGTAGTGTCAATCGGCTAGACTGGCGCGACACGTCTACTTGTCGCACCGAGCGCCCGCCTTCGTCTCAGCGCGAGTCTGCAAGGCAACCTGCAGGGATTCTCTGAGACATGGCTTCGTGCAGTGGCCAGCCCGACTCGACCCGGCATGGCCACAGGGGTGCGATCATGGGGAGAAACGGACACGATGCTCTATTGCCTCCAAGAGCGTCAAGGGCAGCGGGCCACGACTCCGATTCCGCCCGGCCGTCTGACGCTCGGGCCTCGTGCGTCGCAGGTTCGGTCTTAGCCGCGGCCTATTCCCACTCGATTGTCGCCGGAGGCTTGGAGCTGATGTCGTAGACGACGCGGTTGATACCGCGGATCTCGTTGATGATCCGGTTCGAGACCCGCGCGAGGAAGTCGTTCGGCAGCCGCGCCCAGTCCGCGGTCATCGCGTCGGTCGACGTAACCGCGCGCAGCGTCACCACGTTTTCGTAGGTCCGTTCGTCCCCCATCACGCCGACCGACCGGACCGGCAGCAGCACGGTCAATGCCTGCCAGACTTTGTCGTACAGCCCCGCCTTCCGCAGCTCGCCGATGAAGATGTCGTCTGCCTCGCGCAGCAGCCGCGCCCGCTCGGCCGTAACCGGGCCGAGAATCCTGACCGCGAGCCCCGGTCCCGGAAACGGGTGCCGCCCGAGGAGCGTGGCGGGCAGCCGGAGCGCCCGGCCCAATACGCGCACCTCGTCCTTGAATAGCTCGCGCAACGGTTCAATCAGCTCGAGCTTCATGTTCTTCGGCAGCCCGCCGACGTTGTGGTGGGTCTTGATGGTCGAAGACGGCCCGCCGAACGCGGAGCGCGACTCAATCAGGTCCGGGTAGAGCGTGCCCTGGGCGAGGAACCGCAGCGGCCCGTGTTTGCGCGCCTGTTCTTCGAAGACGCGGATGAACTCGTGCCCGATAATCCGCCGCTTCTTCTCCGGGCTGGATACACCCGCCAGCTTGGTGAGGAACCGCTCGCCCGCGTCAACCACGACGAGGTCGAGCCGCTTCCCGAGCGCGCGGCGCACGAGTTCCGGCTCGTTCTTGCGGAGCAGGCCGTTGTCGACAAAGACCGCGACCAGGTTCGACCCCACCGCCCGCGCCAAAAGCGTCGCCATGACCGACGAGTCGACCCCGCCCGAAACGGCGCAGAGCACTTTCTCCCGGCCGGCCAGCTTCCGAATCTCGCGCGTCTTTTCGCGAATGAACGCGCCCATGGTCCAGCTCGCCTCGCACCCGGCAATCTTGAACAGGAAGTTGGCCAGTATCTGCCGCCCCTGCAGCGTGTGCTCGACCTCGGGGTGGAACTGCACGCCGTAGATCCGGCGCGCCTCGTCGCCGCAGGCCGCGCAGGCGATGCTCGACGTCCGGCCGATGGTAACGAACCCCGGCGGCAATCCGGTCACGGTGTCGCCGTGGCTCATCCACGCCTGGGTCCGATCTGGCAGCCCGGCCAACAGCCGGCTGGGCCGATTGGGAATCAGTTGCGCGTGACCGTACTCGCGCGTATGCCCGCCGGCGACCTTCCCGCCCAGCAGTTGCGCGGTCACCTG
>CAZVCQ010000061.1:0-10862 GCA_964626085.1 uncultured bacterium | reverse complement strand
ACACGCTTGCTGGACCTGACAGCATCCACACAACGCCCAACTTCACGGCCTCCCCGATTGCGGCCTCGACCACCGGCTTCTCGGCCTTGGGCACGACCTGCGTGTCGTCGTAGCTTCCCTGCGTGATTTTGACCTTCCTCCCGTCCGAGAAGTATTCGAGGACACCACATACAGCAATCTCGGGCTTGTTCCACAGCCCAGGTAGAGCATTGGGCGCGAGCAGTTCTAGTGGGATGTGGCTGAGGAACGCTGCTTCAGGCAGGACCAGTTCCAACGATTTGTCCTCTAAGGCGGCGCTGTCGGGTTCGGCATGCCAGAAAGTGCGGAACGTCTTGTCGGGTCTGGTGACCCGCAAGACAAAGTACCCCTGCTTGGCCCCAAGAACCAGCGTGTCGAACACCTGCTTGGCCTGCAGCATCTTGGGAAGGTGTGGAAACTGCGCGAATGCCCCGACAAGGTCCTTCACGCGCCGGGCAGTCTCGCCCTTCTTCCACAGGTCATATGGCCCGCCGGGCAACAGCGCCTCAGCACTTATCGGCGTGTCCTGAATCCGGGAGCGCTTGTCTCCCTTGACCAACAGGAAGTGAGGTCGGTTCTCAACAGCCAGCTTGAACGCATGCACTTCGTTCTTCTCAGAAACCGTGACGACAATGCAGTAGGCCTGCTTGATTGCGTACAACACACGCGCCTTGACCTCATCTATCGCCATCCGCAGACGCGCCGCCTTCACGGCGTCGAGCTTACCTTCAACCTGAGACTGCACGTCGAGCCACCCCAAGTAACTCCTGACGTTGTCTCTGGCCAGGTCTACGCCGTCCTTTGATGGTACGAGCAGCACAATTGCGTTACGGTTCACCCGCGGCCGGTCAGATGAAGTCGTCTCGTCGAGGAACCGCTTGGCCCAAGGGCTAGGCTTCCCGGACTCGGAAGCGGCCTTCGGCCCGAGGACAGCGAAGTGGAACTCGCCGTCGTCTTCGACATCACTCGGTCGCTCTGGAAGTCTATGGGACCGGACTCCGATGGTGCTTGCTCCCGAAACGAGGTCGTTGACCTTACGGATTTCCTCCAGAAGGTGGGCATCGACTGCGTCAGGCGTGATGGCCTCGCACGCCGCATCGTGCATCTGTCGCAGGTTGGGGCTGGGACCCAAGCGCCAAGTCTTGGGCAGCGTTCTAGTTCCATCCGACGCAGTCTCCGTGTCAGAGAAAATCTCCTCGTCGAGAAACCACGAGCGGTCGGCCCATGTCTTCAGGGCTTCGCCGAGTTCGATGGAGTCTGGGTCCGTTGCGCCGAGCAGAGCATACAGCGACGCAGTATGCGCCTTCTGCCCTACGGGTTGCGAGTGTATGAAAACGGCCACGACCGCCTGTTCCAGTTCGCGGTGCTTAAAGCTTCCCATTTCCTGCTGTATGGCCTGAACCTTGGCCAGTTCGGTGTCGAGCACTGCTGACCAGTTGAGCTTGAGACCGTCGCTTGCCTGAGTATCAGCCACGGCGGTAAGTTCGCGCATCGCTTCCGCGATGTTCGGCCTGCCGGGCGCGCCTAAGAAGACGTTGGGCCCGACCAAGGGAGCCTTATCCCACTTCTCGCTGTCGCGTAGAGCTAGAGCAAATGTCCGAAGCACACCACGGGTCTGCTGGAACTGGTTCAGTTGCGTCCACTTCGTGTACAGCACTTCGATCAAATCGGGGTGGAACGGGTAGCTTTCGAGATAACGCTTCTCGGCGCGCGGCCCTTCCCGCTGGGTCTGTTCATCCAAGGCGGTGATTCCCTTCAGAGCTGCGACCACATTGGGCCGGAACTCGTCGCGCTTGGCGATGGACAGGCGGGTGAAGAACCTACGCCTGAGTACTTCGGCCACGTCATCCTTCACGACCGGGAGCACTCCCTCCTCCTTCTCACGGGACAGAACGGCCTGAAGGTCACGGACGATAGCCTTGCCGGTGTCATCGCCCTTCTTGGGGTCAGTGGCCAGTAGCGACACGATCATTGCACAGCGGTCCACCTTGGTCACGGCCTGGGTCAGATACTGAAAGAAGCTCTCAAGCACGCCGCGCCAATCCGGGTCTAGTCGAACCCGCTCACGAGCGTACATCAGAACTTCGTCCATCAGGATTAGCACCGGCAGTCCCTGCTTGCCCGGCAGCGACAACAACTCGTGGAGTAGGTTCTCCGCCGGTGGCGTCTCACGCTCCTCGGCCCTCCCCTTCGCGTGTAGCAGCTTCAGGCCGTCGTCGCCCGCCACCTGGTATGCCAGCACGCTCCACGGGTAGACCAGCCATCGTTTGCCGCCGTCTGGCGCGCGGGCTTCCATGCCCTTCTCGACGTCCAGCTTGTCGAAGGATAACACGGCAACGCGCGTCTTGGGTGGCGTGCCAATATACGTGACAAACTCCTCGACGGCCGGCACCTTCGGCAGCTTGTCGGGCTCCGATACCAAGTGATAGAGCGTGATGAGCGCGTGGGTCTTTCCCCCGCCGTAGGTGAGCATCAGTTGCCGCACCGCCTTCTCGCTCTTCCCGAGCAGGCGTGCGATCACATCCTTGGCCAGCTCACGCAGGTTGTAGGTGGGATACGTGAGGGAGAAGAACTGCTCCGGGTCCTGGTACACCGGCTTCGCGTTGCCGGTCACGACCGCATACAGGTCTGCCGCGAACGTAGCGAGTGAGAGCTCGCCGCTGCGGACGTCGTCCCTGAGTTCTACAACCTCATGCCATGGTTTCCATTGACTCTTTGCCATCATTGCCTCCTATAGCTTCAACCGGCGCTGGCGGTCTACCGGCTGCTTGCGGTCCAGCAGCGCGCCCTTGGCCCCGATGTGATTGCTGAGCTTCTCAAGCAGGGTCTTTTCCTCACTGCCCTCGGCCGACATCTCGATCAGTGCCTGCAGCAACTGGACGAATAGCGCGTCCTTTCGCAGTTGGTTCGAATCGAGGTACTCGTTCACTTTGACCACGTCGCCGTTATGCCAATGATGCATCAAACGATGCACGTGGTCAATCATCGGTAGCGGTTCGCCGTGGGGTCCTGGATAGCCCATACCCTCACGCTTGCGCTGGTTCCATTGCTTCAGCTTCACCATTCCGCCTGAGCCGATCTGCTCCTCTTCATCACCCTCGTCCTCGGACGCCTCCTTGTCCGGCTCAGCCTTGCCGGCGTGAGCGAGCAGGTCGTACTTGGACACGAGGTCCGAGTCGCGCAGATCGCATGAGACGGCGTACAGGATCGCCGCGCCGGCAGGAGCCTCGCCGAGACCAAAGTACGCACGGTGCAACAGGTAGTATGTGGTCGGGTTGTCCAAACCGGTCGCGGCATCAGTGTCGCCGTCGTGCGGCAGCACGCGGCCAACTGCGAAATCCACGACCATCCGGCGCACTTGCTTCAGGAACTCAGACACCGTCATCGCCTGACCCGGTTCATTCGCCTTCTTCACCACCGGGTGCTTGCTGTAGGCCTCCAGCGCCGGGCCGGTCGCGGCCCAGACGAAGTCTGGCCCTTTGATGCCCCCGGCGTCCCAGAACTCTCGCAGCCGTTTCGTGATGTTCTCGCGCATTTCCTCGAGTACCTTGTTGTCCCACCCTGGGGTGGCGTCTTCCCCTCGTTTGCGACACACGAGCCAGACCGATGACGACAACGCGGCAGATTCCTTGGCGCGCATCCTTGTGTTCATCTCAGTCTGAATGGGCCACGAGCCATCTACCACAAAGCCGGCACGTATCATGGATGACACAAGCGTTTCCCACGCTGCTGGCTGCTTGTTGGCGAACACAACGACCAGCCGTCCATTTGGGGTTAGGGCGCTGCGACAGGCCGCGAAGGCGCGGTACATGCCATCTTCGTAGACCTGCTTCGACTTCTCTCCGTCGCCGCCAAACCGACTAGCGTCGTCGATCAGCTCCCCATCATTCTTCGCTGTATCCCATTTCGGAGACGTGAGGTCCGCGAACGCAGTGTCGACGTCCGCAGACACGCCGTGCAACACTCGCTTGAGCCAAACGTAGAAGAAATCCATGGCGTCCGAGTAGGGGATGGCGTCGTAGTAGGGCGGGTCCGTCACGATAGCGTCGTAGATTCCGTGACCCCGCCCCTGAGTGGCCGAAGTTGCCACAACTAGCGGTGGTGGAGATTTGGCAAGTGACTTGAGGTTGGCAGACACGACGCGCGCGACCCAATCCAGCCCACCGAGGAAGCCGCCGGTCGTTTCGCTCAGGACATTCACCTCGCAGTAGTCCCACACAGCCGGGAGGGCGAACCTCGTGAAGGTATGGGATAGTTTCTCTCCGCCCGTGTGCCACATGCAGAGGGCGCTGGAGTAGTCCGCCAGCCGGTCGACTGCCAGTGCCAAGAATCCAATGGCACCATCCGCCCATTCCGCAGGGTAACCTCCTGCCTTCATTGCCTTGAACGCCACCCGCGTGTGCTTCACAAACGTCCCCATCGCCAGTAGTTGGCGCGGAGTAAACAGCTTGTTCCAAGTGTTGAAGCCGTAAAGGGGGACACGGAAACCCAGGGCTTCCTTGCTGGCCAGAGGTTCGTTCGGTATCCCGAACGGAATGTCGGCGAAGACGTGGTCGATTTCTTTCTCGGCTTCGGCTACAAGCCGGACTTCACCCTTGGTCGGCAGCCGATATTCCTTCCCGCTCTCGCCATCTACCACGACCGCTGTCATCATCGAGCCGAGCCTGCCGGCCTGGCCTTCGAGTCGAATGTCCTCCATAGTCATCTGGGCCGTGCCAGGCTTGCCACAGCAGGGACAATACGCGCCGGACCGACTCATCGTGCCTGCACCGACGCGCTTGTCGTGCTCGCGGAGTGCCGCCCCTTTGCCGACCGCCGGCACCCTGTCCTGTATGCCGAAGACAACCCCGGTTTTGCCCTTGTTCGGCTCCACTGTGAGTAGGACGCGCTTCTTGTCTTTCTTACACAACCAGCGAGTCTTGAGCAGGGGAATCGTGGCGCGGCAGTTCTTGCACGTAACGGTGCGCGCCCAGAGATAGGCGACGGTCGGCTTGCCGTCGACGACTGGGTAGAATCGCTCCAGCTCTCTCTTGGCCTGCTCCAGCACCCACCAGCCCCAAGCTCGCACGTGCCAGGAAGGGTCTACGTCCTGAGCCGGGAAGATGTTCGTCTGGACTGCGTGGAGGTTTCGCTCCAGTTGTTTCTTCGTCAGCTTCGTCGTCGCCTTGAAGTACTCACGCATGAACTCGGGAGATTCAAGGGCGAACTTGGGCAGCGGCCGATACTGACCCGCTAGCTTCTGCGGATACTCCAGTGTGCACTTGAGGATAAACCACGCAACCGGGTTGATGTCGATGGCCGTGGCTTCGCAGCCAAGGCGCATTGCCTCCAGCGGAATCGCTCCGCCGCCCGCGAACGGGTCCAGCACCTTGGGTGCGCGGCCACCGTAGGCCGTCTTGATTTCCTGACGGAACCACTCTAGGTCTGGGCTTGACTCTCGACTCCAATGCAGGATGCCACCGACCGTCTCCCTTGCCTCGCGCTCCTCGACCTTGCCGCCTGGGAGGTTCTTCTTCTTCATAACCTTGACCACTTTGCCGCCAATTCGCTCGCACAGCTTGCGCCTGTCATCTTCGCTCTCGGGAGATGGCAGCAGCGTGGCGATCAGCGCGGCGCGGCAGGCCGCTAATGGCCTGCGTGCCGGCCAGATGTGCAGTGTCGAAATGTGTCCGTGGCGCACGCTCTTTTCGTGCGCCGAGTCGAGTGAAGCCTGCTCCAACGGAAACGCTTCTTCTATCAATCTCTTGGAATCCGCCACTTAATCCTCCTTACTTGACCATCCGGACCGGAAGTCCGCCTCGGCCGACCGGATAACGTCATCGCCATCCAATATCACGCCGCCCTTCGCCCGCGCCAATAACCGTTTGAACGGATCCTGCACGCGGTACAACCTCGGCCTCGGACTGGCGCAGTCGAAAACAACATAGAGCCAGTACCGGTTTCCGAGGTTGCAGGATTTGGCCCACTCGTTTTCGGATAACTCGACGGTGCCGGACTCGGCTCGGCCTTTGACCTCTATCGCTCGCTCTTCGGCGCCGGGCCGCAATGACAACAGGTCAAAGCCTGGCCAGTCTCCGAGACCGTGAGCTCGAGCCTTGGCCGACGTGGAGACGTCCCGCACCTTGGCCTTGAATTCTTCCTCGTGGGCCTTAGCAATCGAGACTGCGATTGCCTCAACCTCAGCATCATGTCGCATCTTCTCTTCCGGGTCTGCCGAAGGCACTACCAGCGCATGGGCCAGGAACTGAACGTCGACCGGAGCTATGAGTTCCGGTTCTCTTTTCAGCCGGGCGACCGAACCTTCCTGCATGTCGAAGAGCCGCCGCTGTCGTTCCTTCACGCGTTCTAGTTCCTGCTTTGCAGAAGCCTCACCGGACTCGGCTTTGCCCCGCAGCCGACTGCGCGCCAAGGCCAGTTCGATTTCCTGATGGCGGTAGCCACTGTCGAGGAAGCCAAGGCGCTCTGGGAGGGACCGCTGCATCTGCAAGCGGTACTGTTCAGCCAGTGGCATCGCCACGTGCTCGACCGCGAACTCCCGGGCCGCTGCGATTTGGTCGCCAGCCTGCAGGGCCAGCCGGCGCGCAATGATGGGTACTCCATCGTGGCCCCTTAGCAGCAGCAGGCGTTCAATCGGACATTCTGTAATCGCTCCGCCCAACTCTTGCCTCAGCGCCACTAGGCGGCGACCTAAGGTCTCGGGCCGGGACAATGAAGCAAGCTCGGGGTCCGCCCCGCGCTCGACGCCGATGAGGAGTAGGTGCAGGAAGTACGGCGAGTCCGCGTTGGGGTCAACAAACACGGCGCCGCGGAGCGCCTCCGGTCGGAATCGCTCACCTACGTAGCCGCACATGCGGTCGAACAGCGCGTCTCCCGGCCGCAAGAAAATCGCCTCAGCGTCCCGGTCGGGCCGTCTTACCGTGAGGCAGTTCCGCTGCGCCGAAGAGTATTGCTCCATCACGGCCAGGAATGGGTCGAGCGCGTCCGGCTGTTGCGACACGAAGCTGAAACATCCATCCAAGTCACCCTGTATGTCCAGGCCAAGTGCAGGGGCGGCCTTGTCCACGAAGTTACGCACAAACCCGGGCAGGAGACGCAGATATGTTTCGTGCTCCATGTCCTGCCTTAGCCTCTTGAGATGCGGTTTCACGTCGCCGGAGCCGTAGAGCGACCGCTCTGCCTCTTCTTCCTGATTCACCCTGGCCGATGACAGTCTGGCGTCGATGTCCGACTCCACGTCTGCCGTTTCGTCGGACACAGCGACCTGCGCCATGTACTCGCGGAGCGACATCCCTTCAAGCAGTCGGCCGATGACGTCGAAGACCTTGTCCCGATGCATCTCCTTGCGAATCCGTTCCAGCTTCTCTAGGAGGACCTTGAGCACACGGCCCTCGCGTGTCTTCGGCGACAGTAGATTGGCAATGACGACCGGGTCATGTTGCTGGCCGTACCGATGGATGCGGCCCATGCGCTGTTCCAGCCGGGCGGGATTCCACGGAATGTCGTAGTTCACCATGGCCCAGCAGAATTGAAGGTTGATGCCCTCGCCTGCGGCGTCGGTGGCGACAAGTATCTGAGCACCAGTGTCGCTCTGTCCGCGGCGGAAGAATTCCACTTGGTCGTCCCGCTCCTCGGTCGACATGCCGCCATGAATCCGGGCGATTCGACCGGCGAATCCGAGTCCCTCGAACCGGCGGGCAAGAAACTCCATCGTGTCGCGGTACTCAGTGAACACGATGAGCTTCTCATTCTTGAACTGGGATTCTCGAAGTAGCTCGTGGAGGCGGTTGAACTTCGACTCCTCGCCTTTGTCATACACGCGGCTGGCCAGCGCGAGCAGTTTCTCCACACGCACGCGCTCATCTTCGAGTTGCGAGAGCGGCACGGCAAAGGCCTCAAGCGCACGGTCCTCTTCGGTCTCGCTCTCCTCGCGACCGCCGATGGGTGATTCCTCATCCGGCGTTCTGGCTTCAAACGCGTCCGTGAGCTTCCGGTTTAACTCCTCCTGGAAGCGGGTCCAAATCGCTTCGTTGATCGCGCCGGCCTTCATGTCGGCGATGTACTTGTCGAGCCGCTCAAGCCGTCGTTGAAGCGAGCACTTCAGGGCGTAGGTCGAGCTTGCCATGCGACGCTGGAACACGGACATGGCCAGTCTGGCGGCGGACCGATTGAGGATTCGGGATTTGTTGTAGTAGTAACGGATGTACTCGGTTGTTGCGTCGTACAGCTCCTGCTCGCTGCCCGAGCCCTGGGTTAGATCGAAAGGCAACGTGTCGCACTGGCGCTGTTTGTAGATAGGCGTGCCATCGTAGTACACCATTTCCTCTTTGGTGCGACGAATGAAGTGGTTGCTGCGCTCGCTCTGGGGGTATTCACCAAAGGCGTCGGACGTTGCGAGCACCTCAGGTTCAAGCAACCGCCACAGGCAATAGTAAGGAAAGTCCTTGCCCATGTGCGGGGTAGCCGTGAGAAGCAGAATGTGGCGCGCCTGCCATCCCAGTCGCCAGCGAGCTATGTCATGGCTCGCACCGCAGAGTGCCTCGGCCAACCGGTAACGGTCGGTCCTGCGCATTCGATAGTCGGGGTCTCGGTCTGCGGATAGCTTGTGTGCCTCATCAAAGACGACCAAATCGTAGGGCTCGGTCGCATCCTCCTGGAGACGTTTGAACATGTTCTCCCCGGCCAGAGTGTCGAGCTTCGCTATGACTAGGTCTCCGTTCGGACCAGAGAACGGATTGCCCAGTCTGGCGTCAGAGCCCGCGATTACGTTGAAGTGAAGGCCAAGTAGCTTCGAGAGTTCCCGGCGCCAGTTGGACGCAAGCCCAGCGGGCGGTACGATGAGCACGCGGCGTATCAGCCGCCGCGCCAGCATCTCTCGGATGTACAGCCCGGCCATGATGGTCTTACCTGCGCCTGCGTCATCGGCTAGTAGGAACCGCAACCGCGGCTGGGTAAGCATATGCTCGTAGACAGCGATGCGCTGGTGGGGAAGTGGGTCGATGAGCGCGGCCTCCGTGGCGAAGGTTGGGTTGAACAGGTGACCGTGCGAGAGCCGGTCACCCTCGATTACCATTCGCGTGATGTTGGGGTCGCCCGTAAAGTCGGGTGCCTTGACCATAGACTCTGTGTCACCTCCACGCTGGATTCTGGCGAACGCGACGTCGGAGGGTGGTTTTTCCGATACGGACCTCGGTTCGAGCTTGAGGACCTCACTCCACAGCCGATCAGAAGGCTTCGACTTGCCTTTCTCCCACCGGTTCACGGTAACAAAAGACACGCCAAGCTGCTCAGCAAAGGCAACTTGGGTCAGTCCGAGCTTCTTCCTTAGGCGCAGAACCCGCTCGGAACGCCCGGACGGAGAGTGTTTAGGCAGGATGCGATCCAGTCGCTAGCATCTTTATATCCACGTTCAGTTAGACACACGAAACCACCAAAGGATTCGGGTGCCATGCAGGTTGGCATTAACAAACGATATATGTGACAACCTATCTATCCTAAACGCCGACAGTTAATCAACCATGTGCTCACGCGAATCGCGCCTGTCGTTGTTCTACCTGAGCCAAGATGTACACTGACAGTCTCACAGCGGCCGGCAATACTACAAATAAGGCTACAAAACGCCGGAGCGGATTTTGGGGCTATCTGCTTGTGGCTTGGGGCGTTAGGTCTCTAGCTCGAAAATCCACTCCCCCGCCCCCTACGTCGTTGAGGAGGTTACGGACAGAGTTGCTTCGTACATCGTTTCCGGGGTCGTCTGGAACGTCACCTCCCGGAGTCCTTCGTCCTTGGTCCATGGGGGAGCTTCACCGGTTGCTGTCCGGGTTGCTGTCCCCGTTACTCCATCCATTGCTCCACCCGTTGCTCTCCCGGTTGCTCGGACCGTTGCGGCCCGCGTAGCTCCGCCGGTTGCTCTCCTTGTTGCTCTCCCCGTAGCTCTGACGGTCGCTCTCCCGATTGCTCGGAGAATTGCCTTCCGAGTTGCTCCGCCAATTGCTGCCCCGATTACGGGCCGGCAGTAGGATACCCGAGGCAGAGTTCTGCGACCCCCGTCTGCTGTTGACCGTATGGCTACAATACATACAATGTAACTATGCACGGTCTGACGTTCGTCTGGGACGAGAAAAAGGACCGAGCCAATCAGCGCAAGCACGGAATCTCCTTCGCCGAGGCCCGGACCGTCTTCTACGACGAGAACGCGCGCGAGTACTCCGACCCGGACCACTCCGAGAGTGAGGAGCGGTTCATTCTGTTGGGTATCAGCAGCCGCCTTCGGGTACTGGTTGTGTGCCACTGTTACAGGGAGAGCGAGTCCGTGATTCGCATCATCTCGGCCCGCAGGGCACAACGGAACGAGGAAGAAACGTATTGGAGCCAAGAGATATGAGAGCAAGCTACGACTTTGCCCGGATGAAGGGCAGGAGGAACCCCTATGCAGGCAGGCTGAAGCGGTCGGTAACAATCCGGCTGGATGACACCTCGATTGCCTACTTCAAGGAACTGGCCGCGGAGACGGGAGTCCCGTACCAGAGCCTGATTAATCTCTACCTTCGAGACTGCGTCGCCCGACGATTGCATCTCGCACAACGTTGGGAGCCCGGCGGCGACCGCCTACCCGAGAACGATCCGCGGTTTGCCGCGCGGATCGCGCAGGCGCGCACGAGTCTCCGCACCGGCAGGGTCGTCGCGTGGGACGATGTGCCGACGGTCGCGGAGCCTGAAGAAGCAGAGTTCAGAACTTCGGACCGGCCGGCTACCGGTCCGCGCCGACGGCGAAGCCGCAAGTAACCTCCACGCCCGCCCTAGTCCCGACATTGGGACTTGATTTACGGTGGAAAGAAGAGGCCACT
>CAZVCQ010000060.1:5221-11049 GCA_964626085.1 uncultured bacterium | reverse complement strand
TGCTTCTCTCCAGGTGCTGTCGGAGCGCCTCATCTTGCAGAACACCGAGTTGTCGCGGTTATAGACAACAGTTGGCATGTCGCTTGCGTAGAGTGCGACGCTTGGGTGGTTGCCGGCGTCGAGTTGGAGCGGGTCACCCCAGGTCTCGCCGCCGTCCTGCGAGGCCGAATACAGCACGGAACCGCCGGCGTCGTAGACGACGTGCACGCCCTCACAATCGGGTGAGACCACCAGCTTCCTGCCGCTGTTCGGGGCAGTCGCGTACGCATTCGAGGTGGGCGGGAACTGATACCACGGCAGGGTCACGGTACCGGATACGAGAGAATAGGGGCCCTGCCCGTAGTCCTCCGTGCAGGAGGCAAGCACGCCCAGTCGATTGCCGGCGCAGTACCCCTGAGGGTAGCCTAGATAGTAGCCCGACGTGAACACCGTGTCCATGAGCCAGGAACCGGGTTGAAGTCTCAGCGCATACCGGATGCCGCCTTGGCCACAAGGACCATACTCACTGACGAGCATCGGCAGGCCCAGGGAGTTGGCGACGAACGTCGGATTGGTGTTGTACGGGTCGACGTCGTCAGTCACGAGTTCCTTGGCAGGCTCCGCAGTGTATCCGGCCGTTTGCCTGACGAACCGACCGAAACTGAGCTGCGCCGATTCGTTTGCCTCTGCCCAAGCGACGAGCAGATTCGAGTCGTTCTCCAGCGCTGCGGCGATGCTGTAGACGTACTTCATCTCATGCTCGTCGTAGTCAAAGCTGCTCCCGGCCGCTTCCTTGTAGGATATCCGAATCACGCTGTCATCACCGGAGCCAGGGACACCGCAGGTGGAGACTACGACTCTGCGCCCGCCTGCATCGACAAGCACCGTCGGACGGTTGTGGCCCGAATGTGGTGCGATGCACTGCAGAGCTCCACACGTCTTCTGTGGAGAAACGCAGAACGTCACGAAGTACGTGCCCGCAGTCTCCGGAACCACAGAATCACAGCCTGGGTAGTCGAGCGCCGCAAAGCCTGAGTCGCCCCATATGCAGAAGGAGACCACCGGTGGCTCCACGTCCGGCTGGTGGTTGAGGTTCAGGTCGCCCTGAAACATGAAGGCCGTGGCGTAGTTCCACGGTCCCTGACCGTTCGGCCAAGTCAACCAGTAGCGCAAGCGGTACCCGAGTCCTTGCTCTTTCTCCCATGCATGGTGGAATAGTATGTGAGGCGTGCCGGCGGCGTCGAGGGCGACGACGGGAGAGGCATCGCTAGCCGGAAGTATGCCTCCGCTCGCATCCTCGGGCGCGTCCCAGGTCTTGCCACCGTCTGATGAATGAACGTACATGAGGCCCTGCGAGTTTGCATAGTACGTCAGGTGCACGTCGTCGCCGCGCACGACGATCTTCTCCTGGCTGTTGTAGGCCGTAGGCGGATGCTCGCCGGAGACGATGATGGCTATCTCCGCGTAGGGCGTCGTGTCCGACTTCCACTGGTCTCTCTCGCACCAGACGCGATACCGATACGTGTCGCCGAAGGCAACGTTGACGTCTTCGTAGTGCTCAGTATTCTCCGGCAACAAGCCAATGTACGTCGGCGGCGAGTGGTTCACGGTCTTCTCGATCTTGTACCCGTACTCGTATGAGGAATTGTCAATCCAGTCCAACTCAACCGCGAGTTGACCGGAAGTACTTAGCGTGCAGGTCAAGGCGGTCGGAGGACTCAGGTAGTAGCCCGGAACCGGATTGAGCTGGAGGACGTAGGGCCAGAAGTGCCTGGGGTCACCAATCGGGTCCTCGCCGGGGTCCCGCGTGGCAATCCCCGACTTCAGCCAGTCATGGTAGAGTAGATTGCCGCTGATGCGCTGGTCGCTAGCGTACGTCTCCTCATAGTCTGAATTCAACATCACCTGATAGGGAGGGTAGTTGGACACGATGAAACTCACGCGTGTGACGCCCTGTGCAGCCATCTGAGTCAGGTCAAACGGTACCGTCCCTTGTGCCCGCGTGTACTCGCTGCTGTTGATGGTCCGATACACGTACTCCTGCCCCGGATCTTGCGGATCAGTCTTGCCGATTACTTGGAGACGAACCTGGGGCGCGAAGGGCATCACGTCATAGCACAATTGCGCGTAGTTGGGGTCGCCGGACGAAGGCACGTCTAGCGTGCTGTAGCAGAGACACTCGTCCTTCTGGAAACTCAGGTCAACAATGCCGGGCTGCCGGTAGACGACATCACCCTCCCCCCACATGCCGCCGACCAGTCCTGCTTTCTTCGCCAACAATCGAGGGGTATGGTCGAGATACGACGGCCCTTGGTCCACGTTCTTGCGCATCTCAGGCATGAGGTCCAGGGCCACGTCAGGCTCGTTGCGATACGCAGAACGCATGTTGGGCTTGTCAATGCCTGGAGCTTTCGACGTCTGGGACCACTTCGCTATGTAGGATCGCATCTTGTTGTAGAGCGGCTCCACGTCATCCTGCAGCCCGAATGGCCCCAGAGCAATGTACCAATTGTCAAGATTAGTTCCCTCCTGCAAGTAGTAGGTCCACGAGTCAAAGAGCTGCAGGTCTGGATACCAAATCCGCATCACGCCTTGATAGACTTGACCTACGACGGAAACGAGCCACAAGAGGAGCTTCTTCATCAGGCCCACGACCACCGATTCCAAGTCTCCCATCACCCAAGGGTGGGCATTCTCTGTGCCGATGTTCAGGAAGTAGGATGATATTTGTACGAAATTCCAGTCCGGATGGCTGTATACTCCACCAGCCTGTTCGCTATGACCCCTAGGATAGCCGGCTATCAGGAACCACATGATGGCGTACCCGTGCAGATATGCATGCAGACGCTGTGGCGTCAGATTGTCCACGTTGTATTCCGTAGCATCAACCGCGTCAACGAACCGCTGCTCGGGCGTGAAGAGAGTGTCTTGCCAAGCCCTGTGGTTGCGACCATCGATATCATAGCATCGGAAGTACTCACAGGCACCGTACTTCGTCACGATGGGGCCAGGATGACCCTCGTACTGGAATTCGGAGTAGAGAATCAACATCGTGCGCATCCATGCGTTGCCGTCGACGTCCGACATATAGGTTGGCTGAAAGAAATTGTCGTGCGTCTCCGCGTCCGCAAGGATGTCAACGTCCGCTGGAAGCCTGGCGTCTTCGGGCTCCAAGACAAAGTCCTTGCCCCAGAGAGACGGTTGCTGGAAACAGCCCGCATGAAGGTCCATCACGACATGGGCATATGCTCCGTATATGAGCGCTTTCTCCCATGGCGACCAGCTCTGCTGTTTGGCGTAGTCCACCATCGCACGCAGCGCCGGCAGGTTGTCGTTCGGTATATCATCATTCCAGACAAACGAATCGGCAGCAGCGACTTGGCTGTAGGTCGAACCGTAGATGTCGAGCGGACACTTGTCTGGTAGGCTCTGTCCGTAGAGATTCTGAATCAGCCATCGGGATGTGCTGGTCCCCTCGTGGGTGAAGAGGTCCGGCAGCATGCAACCAATGAGGTAGAGCTTTTTCACCATGTTCTGATCATGTAATTCGACGGTGCTCGTGCAACTCTTGGTCAGTTCGGTGTGGAATGCTGGGTCCATAGTCTCCCAGAACGCGGTCTGCTCCCAGCTCTTTATGCCCAGCCAGGCGTGCTCAATGCCGCTATAGCCGTGCGCAATGCCAAGCAATGCGCAGACGCTGACCACGGCCAGGCTGATGGAACCTGACCTTCTGTTGTGCAACATCTTCTCCTCCTTCTACAGTCTTGACTACTTTCTTAGGTCGCCGATGTCCATCTCGGTATAGTAGATATCACCTGGCAAGGGGTAATCGGGCTCTCCCTTCCATGCAAGGTGAACGTGGTCGTCGGCATCGACCGCGACTGTCGTCATGCTCACGTATCGCCCGTCGTTCACCACGGCCTGGGCCCATTCATCGTCCCTCCTGGCCAGTCTGAACGCTGGCTCTGCGGCGTTTACCCAAGCCGCGACAACGACGTTTGCTGAGCTGAGTGCCGCTGCAAGCATCCCTGGGTTTCGGCTCTCGCAAGAGGTGTCCGGTTCTGACCATGGTGCATGGGCTCGCCTCGTTAGCACGACTAGCCACTGTCCTGGGTTGGATGCAGCGAAGGCAAGTACAGCCTCATTACCATTCGTACCAACAGTTGGGCCGAGGCAGTACCGCGCTGGGAAGTCAACCACAGCAGGCGGCGACCACGCGCCGCCCAGGGTTCGCTCGGACCACAGGAGGCTACCGAACTCACCGGGCCCCTCATCGCGCTCCCACACGACTACTGCCGTACCATCGTCATAAGCACCAATCCCGCCAGTTCCAATGGCGGCCGTATATGGCGCTGAGACCTCCAGTACCGGCGCCCACATCCCCGCAGAACTGCGACTCGAGTAGCATATCGTGGATCTACTAGACATGTCCTCGAACTCCAGGTGAACAGCACCCGACGTATCAGCGCAGATGTGCGGCACAACCGCGGTCCCATGCCAGATGGTCTCCGGCACTGCCCAATCGCCACCTGGCGGTCGGCGGGTGTACACAATCGTCCAGGCACCGGCCTGACCTCGCGGAGCGAATTGCGACCACGCGGCGTGCAGGGTTCTGTCTCGGTCGTAGCAGAGCGAGACGCCGCGGGAGCCGTTAATATTGCCGGCTTTGGAGAGGTTGTAGGGAGCGCTCCAAGCCCCTCCTTTGTCTTTCTCGACCAGCCAGACTTCCTCGTGGCCTGTGGTATAATCCGACCACGCCAGCGCAACGTGACCTTCCCTTGTGCAGGCAATACAGGGACGGTCACTGTACGACGGGTTGTTGGATACATTCTCTATCTGGAAGCTTGGCTCAGGTTGGCGGTGGCAGAAGGAACCCGACGCGCCGACCACCAAGCCGGCCAGCAGAAGCAGGCGCACCGCAGCGGCCCCGCGATTCGAACCAGGACTTCCCTCTTCCCTCATGCGCGGAAAAGTCATGTTGTTCATGATGTCAAGCTACCACGTCCAAGCCCGGCGTCAACGATTGCCGTCGCGAATGCACCCCATCCGTCTTCAGGGCGTCGCAGCGCGTGGCCGCCACGTCCGCAGCGCACGTGCCGGCACCGTCGATGGTAACCAATCCTCGCGAAACCACGAGCAAGTCTAGACAGGAAGCCCGCCTTGCGTCAAGCTGAAGCCGAATCTCGCGGGGAGGGGTTGAACATATCGTAAATCCGTCACTTAGCGACAACGGTCAGACCGTTTCGCGTGGCTTAACTGCTCTCGTTTCGCGACGGGCCTGCCTGGCAGCCCGCGGCTCGCGCGGATGTGCGCGCAAGGAGAAGAGGCGGCCCGCTCGCGCCGCCCCTGCCTGTCTACTGCCTGCTATCTACTGTAGCCTGTTCTTCTGCCCCCTACCTCGCCACCACGACCTTGGTAACGGCTGACGGCTGACGGCCGACGGCTGACGGCTCGGAACGCACGAAGTAGACTCCGGGCGCGAGACTGCTCACGTCATTCGCGCCCGGCCTCAGGTCCAGCACCTTTCGGCCATCAATGGAGAGGAGTGAGGAGTTGGCAGTACGCAGTGACGGCGGCAGGATCAGAACGCCGCGAACGACTGTGACGGCGTCGGCCTCAGCGGTCCCCGTCAGACGGTGCGGCGTTTCCTCGATTCCGCCGCCGTAGAACTGGATGATTTGCAGCCCGGCAGTGTAGTCTGCCACATAGGCGTAGCTGCCGGCAACAGCCACGCCAAGGGCCGAGCCTGGCGTGTTGTAGTACCCGCGCTCCTGCGGGTTTGAAGGGTTTGATACGTCAATCACCCGCAGCCCGGCAGTGCGGTCAGCCACATAGGCGTAGCTGCCGGC
>CAZVCQ010000060.1:0-5121 GCA_964626085.1 uncultured bacterium | reverse complement strand
TACCCGCGCTCCTGCGGGTCCGCAGGGTCCGACGCGTCAATCACCCGCAACCCGGAACCCCAGTCTGCCACATAGACATAGCTGCTGGCTACAGCCACGCCATAGGCATGGCCTATGGTTGGACAGTGCCCTATGAGACGGCAGTTGAGCGAATCGGCGTGGGTCACAGATGAGGCCAGCACGCACACGATGGCGAACAAGACGAACATCTTCACGTTTCCTCCCTACTTCGCTACCGCTACGTTGTCGGTCTCGATTCCCAGTCTTTGGTCTTCGGACCTCTGAGGAAGAACACCCCCGGAGCCGGCGCACAGAAGTGGCTTCGACCCCGCGGCCCGTTGTCGATGATCGACTTGAATTTGACGGCCCCGGCCACAGACTCTGATGAAGTGCCTCATACTCTCCTTCTACCTCGTCACTACGACCTTGCGGACGGCTGACGGCTCGGAACGCACGAAGTAGACTCCGGGCGCGAGGCCGCTCACGTCATTTGCACCCGAATGCAGCTCCGCGACCTTCCGTCCAGCCGCGTCCAGCAGCCAGCTTGGGCTTGAGCTTGTGCCTGAGCCGTGCGCCAGCACCAGCACACCGCGCACGACGGTCGGTTGGAGCTTGAAGCCAGGAACTTGCGGCTGGTGGCTTTCCTCCACTCCCCCACCATAGAACTGAAAGACCTTGAGGCTGCTATCTCCGAACACCGCGTAGATGTAGCCTCCGGCTACTGCTACTCCTAGCGAGCTTCTGGAAGTCCTGTAGTACCCGACTTCAGCAGGACTTCCCGGGTCCGCAACAGATACCACCTCCATCTTGCTGCCGCCGACGTAGGCGATACCACTTTCGATGGCCACATCGTTTGCCATACCCAGTTGCGAGAGCAGTGCTGTCCTCGTCGGATGCAGAGGGTCGGCCACCGAGAGGACCCACAGGCCGGCGCCTTCGTCGACTGTGTAGGCGAAGCCGTTTCCCACGTCTACGCCACAAGCCGACCGTGTCGAATCGAAGCTCCCGACCTCAACCGGATGTGCAGGGTCAGCAACCGAAATCACTCGCAGCCCCGAGTCATAGTCGGCAACGTATGCGTAGTTTCCCACTACGTCAAGGGCTACCGCCAATCCCGGTACGTCACAGTGCCCGACTTCGGTCGGATGGGCCGGGTCCGAGACCGAGATGACCCGTAATCCGCTGCTGTTGTCCGCCACGTAGGCGTAGCCACCGAGTGTCACTACACCTTGCGCATATGTGGGCGTGTCGAGGTACCCGACCTCAACCGGATGCGCCGGGTCGGCAACCGAGACAATGCGCAGCCCTGCACTCCCATCGGCCACATACGCGTAGCTGCCGACCACTGTTACATCGATAGCCCGGCCCGGCGTGTCAAGGCTTCCTATCTCGACCGGGTGTGCCGGGTCGGCAATTGAGATAACTCGCAGCCCGGAGATGTAGTCCGCCACGTAGGTATGGCTACCAGCTACTGCTACTCCGCATGCGTAGTCCGGTAGTGTGCAGCCTCCGACGAACCGCACGTTCAGCGAATCAGCCTGAGCAACGCCGACCGACAGCAGACCAAGACAGAATGCGAACACTGATGCTCTCATGATTGCCTCCTACCTTGAAACGATGATCTTGCGGACAGCGTGAGCTTGAACACGCGCCTGCGCCTCTTGCACGAAGTACACGCCCGGCGCCAGCCTGCGCACATCGTTCGCGCCCGGATGCAGGTCCAGGACGTTCCGCCCCGCCACGTCGCGCAGGCCTGCGAGTTGAGGCTTGTCATTTGAGGCATCGTCCAGGAACAGCACTCCCCGGACGATCGTTGGCGCGCACCTCGTCGTTCGCACTTCCGCATTCGGCAACTCTTCTACTCCTCCGCCATAGAACTCGTATATCTGAAGCCCGGCCTGCCCCCGCGCGACAAAGACATAGTCGCCGCTCACGGATAGCCCCAAGCAATTGTGCGCGCCGTAGTACCCCACCTCAACTGGATGCGCCGGGTCGGCAACTGAGACGACGGTGAGCCTTAGCGGGCGGTCGGAAACAAAGGCATAATCGCCGTGCGCGGCCACGTAGTCGACACCGCCTGGCGAATCATAATACCCGATCTCGGTTGGGTGTGCCGGGTCGGCTATTGAGACTACCCGGAGCCCGGCTGTGTAGTTCGCGACATAGGCGTGGTCACCAGCAACGGCAACGCCCTCGGCGTAGCTCGGGGTGTCGCAGTACCCGACCTCAACTGGGTGCGCCGGGTCGGCAACCGAGATGACACGCAAGCCGCCAGCGAAGTCCGCGACATAGGCGTAGCCTCCATCCACTGCCAGATCGCGGGCCTGTCCGGGCGTGTCGTAGTATCCGACCTCGGTAGGATGTGCCGGGTCGGCGACCGAGATAGCCAGCAAACCAGAATCGTCATCCGCCACATAGGCATAGTTCCCCATCACGGCCACGCTAGTGGCCCGGTCTGGAGTACCGCAGCGCCCTACCTCAACCGGATTCGCAGGATCGGCAACCGAGATGACCATCAGCCCCGAGTCCTTGTCCGTGACATAGGCGTAGTCACCAGCAACGGCAACGCCCCAAGCCGAGCTGTAGGTAGCGCAGTGACCTACCTCGATTGGATGAGCAATGTCAGAAAGCGATATCACACGCAACCCCGAATCCCAATCAGCGACATAGGCATAGTCCCCGCTCACAGTCACGCCATGGGCGGAGTCCGGCGTATCGCAGGTGCCGATGAGTCGGACATTGAGCGAATCCGCGGCCGGCGCAACGCCGGCCATCAGCAGACTCAGACAGAATACGCGCGGGAGCGCTCGTTGAGCACCGAGTTGAGCAAAAGACATCATTGGTCTCCTTTGGCGACAGGTTCTGGCTGGGCGTCGAAGACCACCAAGCGGCCGTACGCCCTGCACCATGCCGATATCACCATCATCAGTATAGCCGGTCCTTGCAGAAGTCAATAGTCAATCACTTGCCGACGCGGACTGGCTCAATACGTCCCGTGCGGCCGTGGGTTCAGCGCTTTCGAAAAGGCCCGGCCAGTTGAGACAGGCAGGGCGGATACGGCGGCCGCAGAGCTGCTCGACCTTGCGGACGAAAGGAAATGGCCCGAACGGCTTGCCGGTTCTCAGACACAACTCCAGAGCCAGCACGAACCTCTCGTCCTCGGGCGATTCAAGAAAGGCGTGCCAACCTGCAGGATTTGGCAGCCGGGCGGGCGGCGCTGTCAGTAGCCCCTGCGACACAAGACCCGCATGTTCGGCGGCGCTGCTCCACGCATGAGGGTCGAACGGTTTGCCGTCACCCATACGCACAGACGCCACATCCACGTATCGCAGGACCCGCCAGGCGACTTCATTGGCGAACGGGCAGCAGTCGTATCTACTCTGCCAGAATGGCGCAACTTGGTTGTGAATCTCGTTGAAACGCCTGGTGAAGTTGTGGTCAGCGTTCATGAGGGCCAGGCTGATTGCAAGGGGGTGCTGCGGGATAACGGCGAGTAGCACCCGGTCGGACAGGATGTTGTACCCGCAGAGCTGAATTCCGTACTTGTAGAGACTGCCATGGAGTGTGGCGAGGCAGAGATGCCGGTCGTGGAACTCCACCGGGGCGCGCAGCTCGCGGCGCACTCGCTGCTCGACGAGATGGAGCATCCCCGGCACTTCGACACGGGCGACGTGACTCACGGTGCCTTAGGGCGGACGGCGTAGCCGCGCCTAAGTGAACAGCCATGAGCCACTCGACAACGGCCTACATCGATCACGATTCGTCATGTGCACCGTTCATGCCAGGACGGCGCGGGTTGAGAATGCGTAACTTAGGTGAAGCGGGCCGCCGATAGTGTTACCGTAGGGTGACAGGCTGTAACCGAACGGTGACAGTGGCAGCCGACATAGAGTTCCGGCCGCTGACCCGGTGCCGCAGGTCATCGGCCTTCCGTCCCAGGCTCCCAGCTATCCCAAAGCCCTCCCCGCCTGTCCGATGGTGCCCGAAACCCTGCCTCGCCGGCTCCTGGAATTGGGGCTTGGTCGTTGGGGTCTCCCTCGTGCCCTTCGGGTGCACGGGCCAAATCAAGCTCCCGTCGGTTTGACTAGTCCCCGGTCAAGGCTATACTGACCGGAGTTGGCAAGAACGGCTCTTCTCATTCTCTGGCTCACCGGCGCGTGTACGGCCGGGTACGACGCACTGTCGGTATTCGGAGAGTGGATGATCGGCGGCTATAAGGCCGTGCTCTCGCCCCTGCAGGGCCCGAACCTCTGCAACTTCTCCCCTACGTGTTCGCAGTTCGCCAAGGCGGCAATCCGGTCACAGGGATTCCTTCCCGGCGTCCTCATCGGGGCCGACCGACTGATGCGCTGCAACACCATCGCCTGGTCATACTACGAAAGCTACTACTACGGCGGAGTCATTGACGGCAGGATGCCGGACCCGGTCGAAAACCACATCGCATGGCGCCGGCCTCCGGACGAGGGTGGGTTGCTGGTCGCGGCACAGCCGGAAGAGGTGAACCGCCAAGGACGCCAGTCCGAGAGATTCCTCGACTCGTCGGACTCCCTCGGAATGACCGAGCGGGTCGGACTCGGCGCGGGACAGTCTCCGTTTTCCCTGAGCTTTGCCGACTACCTCTACTCGTCCGGCGAGTTCCAGCAGGCAGCGGGTGAGTACCTGAGAGTCAGGTTCGCGTCGGGTGCACCCGGCATCGGCGGCTACGCCGGACTGATGGCGGGCGAGTCGTACCTGCGAGCCGGCGACCTGGCGCAGGCGCGCCATGCGTTCGGCGACCTGAACGCATCGGTGACGGCCGATTTCCGGCAGTACGGAATCGCCCGTGTCAACTTCGCAGCGGCGGACTACGCGAGCACTCGAGCCGCACTGGGCTCGGTCACGTCGCCTTCCCTCACCAGACAGGCCAGCGCGCTCACGGGCTGGACCTACTTCCGGCAGCACCGGTTCGCAGAAGGTGCTTCAGCGCTCGGCGCCGTCACTACCGACGAGGCAGGTCGACACCTGTCGGCGATGGACGGCCGCGACATCCGAGGACGCTCCCGCCTCGCCTGCCCCGGCCCCCCATCGCCCTCGCGCGGCGCCCGCCCGCCCCCGTCGGGGCGCCCAGGGGCCGGCGCCCCC
>CAZVCQ010000059.1:0-11057 GCA_964626085.1 uncultured bacterium | reverse complement strand
AAGGGAAAGAAGAGACCATGGACTACCGGGTGCCGATTGCCCGGCTACTGCAGGAACAGAAAGAAGAAGCGCGGCTGATGCCGGGCCTGGTTCGGACCGACGAGGCGGTATTCAACGTCCCGGGCATGGGTAAGAACTACGTCCGGGCGGGCCAGCACCACCGGCTCATCATGGTTCAGCCGGACGGCAGGCGCGTCTACGAATTCCATCCATGGGAGAAAGGGATATCGCTCGCGCCCACCTATGTTCAGCCCGACGTGGGAATCTGGGAGTACCTGGAATGGCTCAAGTCGGTCGGCGAGAACCCGCGCGACTACCGCAGCATCTGGTACTACCACTGAGTCACGGCAGGTACAACTAACGGCTGACGGCTCGCGGCCCATTATGGCCGCGTCAATCTGCAATCTGAAATGGCCTTCGGCCCCTACGACCCCGCGCGACAGGTATCCTCAGCTTTTTCCCCGGAAATCCCTAACCTTGCGCCCACGGCGCATCAGGTGCCGGATGGAGGAGTGGTGGACTACATGACTGGTCTTAGTCAGCTTGGCTTGACAGACTGCGGCGTCCTGCTATTCTGCTTTCGATGCCCACGATTCTGCTGATACTCGGCTGGCGGTTCTATTTCTACTCAAACGAGCGGAACGAACCGATCCACATCCACTGCCGCAAGGCCGACGCCGAGGCGAAGTACTGGCTCGACGTCGGAGCATTCGAGATAGCCGAAGCCTACGCCTACGGCGTGAGCCCGGCTGACCGCAGGACGGTCCGTAGCATTATCTTCCAGCACTTCGACTACATCGTAGCGGAGTGGAATCGCTTTCAGGAACTGAAGGATGAATAGAACACACGAAGTCCGCGACGCCAAGATGAACGGAACGACGCTGACGATGTTCGTCGACGGCCGGCAACACCGGTTCGACCTGGCGAAGGTGTCGGAGCGGCTCGCCCGGGCAACCCAGACGCAACGGGACAACTTCGAGCTCTCGCCGTCAGGCTACGGCATCCACTGGCCGGAGATCGACGAAGACCTGTCGATTGACGGCCTGCTCGGCGTCGTCCACGCGCCAGCGACCGAGGCCGCTGCCACCGCGGCGGACCGGCCTCGTTCCTAGCTCGACCGGCGCCGTCCCGCTCGAAGACGCCCTGCATCCGGCAGGCTGGCGGTCAGCCGCTGGCCGTCAGCCGTGAGTTGGCCAACTGCTCACTGCTGACCGACGCAGCCTCGCCCTGCCCGCCAATCTGCAATCGACAATCTGCAATCTGAAATGCCTATCGTGGGATGTCCCGAAGCTTCCCGAAATAGGTGCCTGTCCCTGGTTCCCTAGCCACATTCTCCTCCGAATTCAACAGGTTTGTTCGCTGCACGGACCGTTCGGCGTGGATTATAGCGCGGGGGTGGAGATATTCAAGGGACTGAACGGCCGGTGTTCACCTGCCCGGGCCGCATCCAGGGACGCCGGTCGATCCCGCTTGACACCGAACGGGCGAGGGCTACGATTATCTCGGCAAGGAAGTCGAGATTGGCGGAGCGCTTGGTCCTCGCTACCGCAGTCTTCTCGACACCGCTTCCGCACGGGACCGGCCGGCCGAAACTGCGTAAGAGGAGGAACTATGATAGGCCGTTCGCGTCCGCTGGATAGAACGAGCAGGCAAGGCATTGCCGGCGTGGTTCTGCCGTTGTTCATGCTGGTCGCGGCCAGCCTCTCAACGAGTATCGCTTCAACTGGCGCGCGGGTAACCGGCGACTACGTGTCGCTTGCGAATCTTAAGCTGTTCCAGATCGAGGAAGAGACCCGTGGCAGTGAGGGCGTACAGAGCCTGGGCTCCGATTGGAAGTTCGTCACTCGCCTCCGTGGCTGCACGCCGAGTCCCTTCGCCAAAGGGACCTCGGTCAACTATGAACTCGCGCAGTATGGGCCGGTTGAGCTTACAGTGCACGACGTATCAGGCCGGCTTGTGCGAAGGCTGGAGAGCGGCCCGCGTCAGAGGGGTATACACACTGTGCGCTGGGACGGCACTGACGGGCGTGGTCGTGTCGTACCCGCAGGCGTCTACTTCGTGCGCTACTGCGCGGGCCAAGTTGTCTCGACTGGACGTCTGACGTTCGTCAGATAGAATGGAATGGGTGGGGAGGCATAACATGCCTCCCCACCATTTCCCATGATCAGGCGTCAGGTCATTGTTCTAGTAGGATTGGCAGTGTCGCTCACTGCCATGAGTCTGAGGAGAATAGCCCAGATTCCGTCAGGACCTTACGCCGGGTCTGTTCCCCTCGTCTGCTGCGACAGCGACCATGATTCGATGCCCGAGCTCTTCTTCCACACAGACAGCCCGGGGCGAGTTGAGGCATGGGAGCATCGGGCTTGGAATCGGTTCTCGCTTGTCTACGCCGACACTGGCGCCCACGGGCCTCCACCTGGCATCACTACTGGCAACGCCATTCCCTTCGCGGCCGGCGACATTGACAATGATGGATTGACCGACATCGTGTGCATCACGGTTGAGCCCGACTCGTCCAACCCTGACACGGTCTATGACGACGTCATAACCATCGAGAGCCCCGACAGCTTCAGCTACCCCTGTTCACTCTCCTGGTACTATCGCTGGGGCAACAACCAAGCCATCCCATACCCGACCTACTACCCGCCCGACCTCGATGGAGATGGACATAGGGAGATACAGATGGGTGGTAGGATTTGGGAGAATGTCGGCGATGATTCGAACGAGTTGGTCTGGACTGGTGCGCGATGTGGCCCGTACGTTGCCTACGGCGACTTCGACATGGATGGGAAAATGAACCTGGCAACGGGTTACAGCATTATGTACGTCTGGGAGTGCTCGGGCGACGACCAATATCAGATCGTGTATCAGGACACGGTCCAACAATCGAACGGCTACGATGTGTTCACGACCAACGACATCGACGGTGACGGCAAGCCCGAGTTCTACGTTGCCTATGAGAACGTCCCGCGCGGGAAGATGTACCTGTACATGTGGGAGGCAGACCAGGTAGGGACCGACATCTATCACCGCACGCTGGTGGACTCGGTCTCGTTCTCGGGCACGGACTGGGGTCGCTGGAGCGAGTGCGGCGATATCGACGCTGACGGAGTCGATGAGTGCATCTGGACCACGCCGAACATCATCAAGATGTACAAGGCAGTTGGTGACGACCAGTTGCAGGAGGTCTGGCAGTGGAACAACGACCACGGCGGGTTCCGTTCTCTGGTCAGCACGGTCTACGACATCAACAACGATGGTTACAACGAGCTGATTACAGCGGGCAACGCGAAGATATCGATATTCGAGGTAGATGCGGTTGACCTCGTGTCGCCGAACGGTGGAGGCTGCCAACCAGGCGACACGGTGTCAATACGGTGGCGCGTCAATACACCCCCGCGCTGCGACTCGTTGTCGGTGTTCCTGAGGCGCGGTATTACACCCTCACCTCTCCCTCCCCCTCAAGGGGGAGGGAATGAAAGGGAGGGGGAACTGACCGACTCCTTGTGGGAACTAGATACTATTGCGACCGGTCTACCGGCAACTGACACTCTGTATCAATGGATCATACCCGCAACCGTGCCCGATACGGGTCGCGTGGTCGTGATTGCCTACGGGGGACTGCCACCGCTTTCGTCCAACGAAAACGGTGGCTGTACCCAATCCGCTGGAAAATGGGGACAGTCCCTTGGAGCGCGAGGACGCGCGGTACAGTCCCCATTTTCCGCACAGGTTGCCTGGCAGTTTGACATCTCCGATAGCATCATCGACTTCACCGGCGGCGGAGTGGCTGAGGGCAATCACTACGCTCCGGTGCAATGGTCACTTTCGGTCAGCCCGAACCCGGCGCGGGGAGCGTTCACGGTGAGGTACGATGTGCCGGGAAAATGGGGACAGTCCCAGCCGCTTCGCGGCCAGACTGAGGTACAGTCCCCATTTTCCATGTCCCTTGGCATCTATGACGCAGGCGGCAGGCTGGTCCGGTCACTGACTCAAGGGGATGTCGTGCCGGGCCGGTACGAAGTCAGCCTGCCCGCTGGTACGCTGCCCGCTGGCGTCTACTTCTGCACCTTGAGTGCTGACAACAAACGCTTCAGTAGGAAGGTGGTTCTGACCGAGTAGGCTCCGGCTCGGGACACGATCCGAATTGTCGCACAATTGACCCAAGCGGTCCCTGTCGGATAGTGCGGTCATGTCCCTCTCAGGCTGCCCGCATCGTTGCGGGCGGCTTGCATTTGCAGACCTGCGGAACGGGTTGGAGTCAGCGTCGGCCAATCCGACTCTGTTGTTCACGGGGCTTGGCAAAGGACTTGCCAGAGAGCTTACCAGAGAACTCGGCAAAGAGCTAGACAGGGAGCTTGGCGAAGAGCTTGGCAGGGGACTTGCCAGAGAACTTGGTAAAGGTCTTGGCGAAGGGCCTGCCAAGGAACTTGCCAGAGAGCATGCCAAAGAGCTTGGGAAGGAGCTTGCCAGAGGGCTCGCCAAAGAGCTTGGGAAAGAGCTTGCCAGAGAGCCGACCAAAGTGTTTGCCACAGAGCTTGGCAGAGAGCTTACCATAGAGCTTGGCAAAGGACTTGGCAGAGAGCTTGGCAAGGAGCTTGGGAGATAGCTTACCCAAGAGTTGGGGGAAAGGGGTAGGGGAGATTCATCAATGCCCAATAACTAATTACTAATGACCAAGTTAAGATGCGGATCGACTTGATGAGCTGTAGCTCTATTTGTAGTATTGCCATGTCCGCGAGAGCATGATGAGCGAGCAGTCTGAGCTTGAGGAGCTGAACCGAGTGCTCGGTCGGTGGCTGGGCGGGATTCGGCGTGAGGCCGGTCTGACGCAGGCGCAACTGGCTGCCCGGTTGCCCGGGACCAATCGCGGCTGGCAGCAGGCGGTAAGCCGGTTCGAGCAGGGCAAGGCCGGCCGGCAGTCGCTGTTCTTCTTTCTCGACTACCTGCGGGTCTGCGGCAAGGGTCTCGGCGCGGTCATGGGCGTGCTTGACGAGTACACCTCCCTGCCGCCGGTTCTCGAACAGCGCGCGAAGCAGGCGGTGGCTGATGCGACCGCAGGACTGCTGCCGGCTCAGCGAGACCGGGCGCAGAACTATGACATTGGCCTCAGGCATAAGGCTGGGCAGCGGGTTCGGACCGAGGCGGATATCGAGAGACGGGCGCGGCAGGCGGTGAGGCGCGCCAAGGCCGAGGCGTGGGAGCGCAGGCTGCATCGGGTGTTCAACGACGTCCTGAACGAGTTGCGGGTCGTCTGGAAAGACCCTCTGGCGACGCACCTTCGTGCATACGGTAGCAAGGTCTTCGGTGCGTTGCGCCGGACGCGCAAGACGCGGCCGGTCTGGCGGGAGAAGGCGATGGCCAAGCTCGACTCGTGGGCGGCTGAGCACGAACTCCCGCCTGAGCCGTTCACCGAAATGAAACAGGCCGTGATTGCCCTGTTTGCCGAAATGGAACGCCGGGGCGAACTCGAGTGAGTCCGGCGTCCGTCCCCGGGAACCGACAGAGGAGCCACGGAAACACGAAGGACACGATACTGATGGGTGCGGAGGGATGAGGTTCCGTTTCCTTCGACTGCGTGTCTTCGTGGCTTTCAATATCGGGATTAGGGGCCAGCGCGTGCCTTGACTCTGAGTACGCGTAGGCTAGAATTGCTAATCGTGAGAGAGGGCAGTCCTGGCCGGAATGCGAGAGTGATAATACTCAAGATCTGTCCGCAGAAAGGAAGCGACCCCGGTCAATGATACCGAGCCGCAAGTCCAAAGCTGTCGGCCTGTTTTCGGGCGGGCTCGACAGCATCCTGGCCACGAAGTTGATAACCGAGCAGGGCGTCACTGTCGTGGCGCTCCATTTCAAGCTGCCGTTCGGCGTGCCGGGCCGCGAGCCGACTGAGGAGAAATTGTCGAAGATGTCGGGCCTGGTCGGCGCGAGCCTGATGACGCTCGAGGCCGATGAGACATACCTGCAACTGATCAAGACCCCGCAATACGGACACGTGAAGCAGCTGGCACCGTGTATCGACTGCGTCGTTCTCATGCTCGCCAAAGCCAAGGAGCTGGCCAAGGAGATCAAGGCCGACTTCGTGTTCACCGGCGAGGTCGTTGGACAGCGGGCGATATGCCAGAACAAGCGGTCGCTCAAGCAGATTGAGAAGGCCGTGGGCCTCGAGGGCAGGCTGCTTCGTCCGCTGTCGGCCAAGCTGCTTGAGCCCACGATACCGGAATTGACCGGACTGGTGCGCCGGGAACGGCTGCTGGACCTGAGGGGTCGCAGCCGCCGCCGGCAGATACGTCTGGCCCACGAGTTCGGGATATTCGACTACCCGATTCCCGGCACGGGATGCATGCTGCTGGACAAGAACTTCGCGGCCCGGGCGCGCGATGCCATGCAGCAGGACCAGTTGGTGCTGCCTGAGATCGAGCTGCTCAAGTACGGCCGCCATTTCCGGCTGGACAGCGGGGCGAAAGTGGTCGTCGGCCGGAACGAGTCCGAAAACAAGCGATTGGATGAGCTGGCGCGGGAAGACGACGTTCTCTGCAAACCGGTCGAGGTCATGGGCCCGGTGGCCATTCTTCGGTCCAAGAAGAAGACGAAGAAGGACATCGAAATCGCGGCCCGGATATCCGCGCGCTATTCTGATGCGCCGGCCGGCAAGTCCGTGAAGTTCGACTGCGCGGGCAAGACCCTGTCGGTGAAACCCTACAAGGACGAGGACTTTGCGGCGTGGCGCGTTCGGGTACAGGAAACGAAGCCGGCCGAACCGGCGCCGGGGTTAGCGGCAGAGGTACCCAAGAAGCATGGCCGGAAGGCGGCCAAATGACCCGCAGCCAGCGACGAGCCTGCCCGGCCGGACGAGACGAGCGCCTAAAGAGGAATGAGAGGCTAGCATGACTGATGAGAGCAAGGCGAAGATCCGCGAGACCCTGGACAAGGAGATAAGGCCGAACCTGCAGGCTGACGGCGGCGACGTTGAGTTGGTCAGTGTCGGCGACGACGGAGTGGTCCAGCTCAGGCTGACCGGCGCCTGCTCCGGCTGTCCGTTCTCGGCGATGACCCTGGCAGTCGGCGTCGAGCAGCGACTCAAGGCCGCGGTGCCCGAGGTCGTCAAAGTCCAGCCCGTGCCGTGAGGCAGCGCGCTCGGAGCGCGCAAGTACAAAGTCCGAAGTCCAAATGACAAAGTGCGGACGAGCTGCCCGGGTTCCCGCAATCTGCAACCTCAAATCTGGAATCTGGAATGCCCTACGGCCAGGGTAGTCCCTCGAGAAAGCTCTGGCGGTAGGCTGCGCTGTAGGGCAGCAGGTAGACAGCGGTCGTGAAAACCCCGACCCTCCTTGGCCTCCGGGCCAGGCGGTCGGCGATTGTCTCCATCGAGTAGAAACGGTTCTTCAGCCAGGCCGGTTCGGTCGGGGTGACCATGGGGCGGTAGACGACCCGCGCCAGACTGCCGTCCGGTCGCAGGAAACGCGGCTCGATGAAGTCGAGGTCAATCTGCCTCAGCACCGACGCGATCTTGTCGTAGTCGGTCGGCAGGCTCGGCTCCAAGGGCATTACCAGTCGCGCACCCACCAGCATCTTGCTGGCTTGCAGCGACTTGACTCGACGGTACAGACTGTGCACCAGTCGGTGGTTGCCGATGGCACGATGGAGCCGGCCGAGAAGGAACGATTCGTTGAGAAAGACCACCTTGACACCAGCCTTGGCCAGGAGACGGATGAGCCGGGGCTGATCAAACAAGCGGTCGGACGCGTTGACGACCCATTGCCGATGATAGTTGCGGAGGCGACTGAAGACCTGCATGTAGTAGTCCGGTACGGCGGCGACATCGTCGTCCAGTAGATGAATGCGCTTGCGCGGCAAGGTGAGGACCTCGCCGATGATCTCCTCGGGAGTGCGTATCAGGGTGTTGTTGCCGTAGTACAGATGTTCCGGACAGAGCGGTTTGACCGGCTCGGGGCAGAAGCAGCCGCGCACGAACTGGATGGTCTGCCGGCCGGAGTCCATCTCGATGTTGACCTTGACTTGTCGCGGGGCGACATAGCCGGGGCGGCCGAACGCGACGTAGAGTGGTTGCAGTTGCCCGGATTCCGCATCGGCTCGCAGCCGGGACCAGATGTCGGTGATGTCGCCGACCACGCGGGGGCTGCACCATGCCGGCGCCTTTTCCCGCCACGATGCCACCTGCGGTCCAAAGAACACCGGCGTGCATCCGCTGCCGGTCCAGTTGTGAAGTAGCTCCCGGGCGCGATCGTCCAGGCCCAGGTCGATGTGAACCAGGCAGAGGCCGTCGATCGTTGGTGCGGTTGACTCAACCCGTTCGTCGAGGTATCGCAGGTGGTCGTCGGGCTGCAGCAGTGCGGCCAGGCGCATGATCTCGATGTTTGGCTGAATGAACAGCCGGGCTCCCTTGGGCGGGTAGCCCTTGATGAAGCGCTGGGATTCGTCGGTCAGCGCGACGGCCAGGACGTTCACTTGTGGAACAGTCTGAGTATGTCGTTGAAGATGGTAAACAGGGCGAGCGCCCCAATCAGCACCCAACCGATGCCCGCGGCCCAATTGAGTTCCCGCTCAGTAAGGTTGCGCCGTCGGATACCGGCGATGCAGTCGAGGACAATCCTGCCGCCATCGAGCACCGGTACCGGCAGCAGGTTGACGACGAACAGGTTAATAGACAGGATTGCGAACAGCAGCAGGAAATAGTCCCAGCCCCAGCTTGCTCCTTCGTAGGCCATTTGTGCGACCGCGATGGGGCCGCCGATTGCCTTCTTGGCGAAGTGTTTGACCGTGAGCGCCTTGTAGAGTACGACGTAGGTCTGAGCGGTTACCGCTCCGGTCTTGGCGGCCGCCAGCCCGATTGCCCTCGGCAGACTCAGCGTGCGGCGCGGGACCTGCGCCGAAATGCCGATGCCGCCACCCGATTGGCCCATCAACCGTTCGTCGTCCTTGGCGACGGCGACCACGCCCTGCATCGTCTGGCCCGCACGCCGCCAGACGATGGGAACGCTTTCGTTGCCACGGGGGTAGACTGCGTCGGCGTAGTCGGCCCATTCCCGCATCGGAAGTCCGGCGAACTCAACGATGGAGTCGCCGGGCCGCAGACCGAGTCGGCTGGCCGGGCCGCCTTTGCGGACGCTGCCCACGACGGCGGCGATCTGCGGCGAGATGTACCAGTCGGTGCTGACCTGTAGCCCCGCCAGGTTGATCCTCGCGCCGGTTTCGGCATCGGTGGTTATGGAATCCCTTAGGGTGTCGGTGTAGACGACACCGGCGCGGCGCCACGACAACTCGTAGTCCCCTTCGACCTGCTTCCGTACCAACTCGGTGAACCGCTGCCAGCTTGTCACGGGGATTCCGGCCACGGCGGTTATGGTATCACCGGGGCCGATAGCGGTAGCCGAAGCGGGAGTTCCTGGAAACACGTCACCCACGACCGCAGGAATCAGCGAGTCGCTGTAGCCGATCGGCACAGGTATCGACAGGTCGAGCCGCGCGCTCGCTCGTCGCAGAGATACGGCGATCTGCCCTCCGGCGTTTCGCTGGAGGTGCGCGTCGAAGGCTTCAAAGGACGGGATGGTCTCGCCATTGACCGCAACGACCGTATCGCCGGGTCGGAGGCCGGCGACGAATGCGGCCGACTTTCCATCCAAAGATATGACCGGCGCAGTGTATTGCTGGCCGAAGCCAGCGAAGAGCACCAGCAGGATGAGGAAGCCGAGCACGAGGTTCGATACCGGTCCCGCAGCTATGACCGCGATCTTGACGCCCAGCGGCTTGTCCGTGTACCCGCTTGCAGTCTGGGGCAGGCCGACCGGCTTCGGCCCGGCCTTCTCTTCTTCGCCGACCATCTTGATGAAGCCGCCCAGGGGAATGGCCGACAGCCGGTACTCGGTTTCGCCGATTTTCTTTTTGAGGATGACCGGGCCGAAGCCGACCGAGAAGACCTCGACCGGGATGTGCGAGAGCTTGGCTGCGATCAGGTGTCCGAATTCGTGCCAGATTATCAGTATTCCGATGAACAGGATTACCAGGACAATTGAAGAGAACATGCTATTCCTTTCGCCGCAGCGGACGGCCCGCGAGTGCCGTCACCGCTTCCAGTGCCTGCGCGATTGACTGCGACTCGATGCGCAGCAGCTGTCCGACCGAAAAACGGGGGACGGGGGACGAGGAACGAGGGACACCTGCGAGTACGCTGGCTATGACCTTCGGGATATCACCGAAAGCGATCCGGTCGTCAATGAAAGCATCGGCCGCGACCTGGTTGGCAGCGTTGAGGGCGCAGGTGGCGGGCGCACCTGCTTTCAGTGCGCGGTAGGCCAGTTTGAGACATGGGAAACGGTCGTGGTTGACCGCGTGGAACTCGAGCCGGCCGACGGCGGCGAGGTCGAGCGTCCGGGTCAGCGACGGAGCCCGGTCCGGCCAGGTCAGCGCGTACTGGATGGGCAGCCGCATGTCCGGCAGGGAGAGCTGGGCCAGAACCGAGCCGTCGCGGAACTCGACAAGCGAGTGAACGATCGACTGCGGGTGGATGACAGGCTCGACCTGCTCAGGCTGGAGACCGAACAGCCGGCAGGTCTCGATGACCTCAAGGCCCTTGTTCATCAGGGTCGCCGAGTCAACCGTGATCTTGCGTCCCATCGACCAGGTCGGGTGTTTCAGCACGTCCGCGAGACGTGCCTTTGCCGGTAGACCTTCTCGCCAGAACGGGCCGCCCGACGCCGTAAGGATGACCCGTTTGACTGCGGACGTGTCCGGGTCCGCACTTTGTCCTTTGTCCTTGGTCCTTTGTCCTTTCCGAGAGAGGCACTGCTGGATCGCCGACAATTCGGAGTCGATGGGAAGGACCATGCCGCCGCGCCGGCGCGCAAGCCGCATGACCGGTTCGCCGTAGCCGACCAGGATTTCCTTGGTGGCGAGAGCGACCCGCTTGCCGCGGTCGAGCGCGGCAACGACGGCGAGTAGCCCGGCAGTGCCGGACATGGCCATGACCACGATGTCAGTCGAGCGGGCGGCAGCCGCGTCGATGAGAGCGGCCGGGCCCCATTGTACCTCGGTTTGAG
>CAZVCQ010000058.1:0-11131 GCA_964626085.1 uncultured bacterium | reverse complement strand
ACGTTGCTTCCTGCCGACAGGACCACGATCAACTCGTTACGTGCGGATTAGGGGGACCGGCGTGGTATTGACGGGAAAAGCAGAGGCGGTATTATTAAAGGTTGTCAGTGAGAGAAAAGGAGTATTGATGAGAAAGTTGCTCGTGCTGCTGGCTCTGGTTTCAGTTCCGCTCATGGCCGGGACGATAACGAGGACGGCGAGTTTTGACAGAAGTGACCTGATCATATCTCAGCAGGACGGTTCTGATAACATTGAACTTCGCGGCGGAGCTGCGTTGGTTCAGGCCGGAGCTCCGCGCGTGCCGCGGGTCGTCCAGCGGGTGCTGGTTCCGGCCGGCGCCGAGCCGACCGGCGTCGAACTCGTGGCTGTCGAATGGACCACGATTCCCGGGCGACACAACCTGGTGCCGGCCCAGCCGGACGTGCCCCTGCCCATGCCGGGCAGGACCTACAGCCTGCCGACCTATGCGCCGGACCCGGCTGTCTACTCGGTCAATGCCTACTATCCGGTGGACTGCGTCCAGTTGCTCGAATCGGGAACACTGGCCGGGTACCGGATGGCGTCGATCGAGCTGCGGCCGGTACGGGTGAACCCGGTTTCGGGTGAGCTGCAGCTCGCGACGCGCATCGAGTATCGCGTCAGATATGATGCCGGCAACCGCGATGCGTATGTACCCTCGCCGGAGCAGCGCGAGTACTATGCCGGGATGGTGCGCGCAATGGTGGTCAATCGCAAGGACGTCGCGCGTTTCGCGCCGTCGGTTCGCCATTCGTCGCTGTTGACGCTGCCGTCCGGGCACTACGAGTACGTCGTCATCAGCGCGCCGCCGCTGGACACTTGCTTTGGCAGGCTGACCGCGTGGAAGACCCTGAAGGGCGTACCGGCGACGACCGTGCTGCTTTCCTACATCACGGCGAACTACTCCGGCTACGACACTCCGGAGAAGATCCGCAACTTCATCAACGACGCCTACCAGAACTGGGGCACGCGCTACGTGCTGCTCGGCGGTTCGGCCGACCACAAGACGAACGGGCAGAACATCATCCCGACCCGCGACTGCTGGTACTTGGTACAGGGCATCGGCGGCTACCGCGACGAGGACACGATCCCCTGCGACCTCTACTACGGTGGACTGGACGGCACCTGGGACGCGGACGAGGACCACGTCTATGGTGAGACGAACGACCAGGCCGATATGGTGAGCGAGGTGTTCGTCGGCCGGGCACCGGTCCACAGCGTGGCTCAGGCCCAGAACTTCGTGAACAAGACACTCGTCTACGAGCAGAACCCGCCTAGCGGATATCTGACCAAAATGCTGCTGCCGACCGCGATTCTCTGGTCGAGCTACGAAGAGCGGCCGATGCAGGAATCGATTGCCAGGATGACGCCGAACGGTTGGATTGACGCGAAGCTGTATGAGCGGACGGGCACACTGTCGCGGCAGCGGATGCGTGACTCGATGAACTCAGGCTACGGCCTCGGCAACTGGATCGGGCACGGGGATGAGAATGGTATCTACATGGGCGGGTCGGCCTACCTCAACTCAAACGACGCCGACGCGCTGACCAACGGCACGAAACTGGGCGTCCACAGCTCGATCGCCTGCTTCACCGGTGCTTGGGATGAGGTTCCGGGCGGTGACTGCTTCTCCGAACACCTGATGAACCGGGTGGGCGGCGGCTGCGTCGGCGTAGCGATGAACTCACGTTACGGGTACGGATCGCCGCCCAATCCGGGTCCATCAGAGCTGCTGGACACGGTCTTCCATTCCCGGATGCTGAACCACACCGAGTACCACGCCGGTCAGGCGCTGGCCTTCTCGCGTTCGTTTTGGGCGTCCCACGCGAATCAAGGGATGATGCGGTTCTGCATATACGAGCTTAACTACCACGGCGACCCGGAGCTTGCCGTCTGGACCGAAGAGCCGATGGCTCTCAGTGCGTCGCACGACGGGATCGTGAACATCGGCAACAACATCCCCTACTCGGTTGCGGTGACGACCGCATATGATGCGCCCGTAGAATCGGCCTTGGTCGTCCTGAGAAAGGGCGCCGAGGTCTACGTCAGGGGCTGGACCAACGCCAGCGGACAAGTGACCCTGTACGTCTCACCCACGACGCCCGGTCAGATGTTCATGGCGGTGAACGTGCGCAACTACTATGTCCTGCAGGACACTGTGCAGGTAGTGGCAGGCGCACGCTATGTGTCGCATCTGCGGTCCAGCATCTCTGACCCGGGGCCGGGCGGCAATGACGACTCCATCCTGAACCCGGGCGAGACGGTCAAGATACGGATGTGGGTCAAGAACTGGGGCCAGGAGACCGCGAACTCGGTCACTGCGACGCTGCGGACGCATGACGCGAACGTTCAGATTTCCGATTCGACTAGGGCCTTCGGCGACATTAGCGCCGGGGATTCCGCCTACACCGGGCCGGACGGTTTTGTCATCCACGTCAACTCCGGGCTGCCGAGCGGGTACACGGTACCGTGCTCGCTCTATTGCACGGACGCGCTCGACTCGACCTGGACTTCCTTCGCCACGTTCCTCGTCGGCGCACCGGTGCTGGCCACGCGGGCTGTGACCGTGGTTGACTCGGCACACGGCGGTAACAACAACGGCCGGATCGACCCGAGCGAGACCGCGGACCTGATGATTCGCATCGGCAACACCGGCACGGGGCACGGATACAACTGCCGGGTTGTGCTCAGGTCCGGCGATGCGCGGTTCACAGTCTCCGATTCGACCTCGAACTACGGCTTGATTCGCAAGGACGACAGCGCCAGCAACGCCGTGGACCTGTTCACCGTCAATGCCGGCGGTACGATCTTCCCGGAGACGCCGATAGCGTGCACGCTCTACTACTACGCCGACGGCGGCTACCTCAAGTCCGAGCCGCTCACGCTAGTAGTCGGCGAAACGCAGGCGACCGATCCGATTCCGGATGGCCCGCGGACGCCGACCGTCTACTACGCCTACGACGACGTCGACGTGACGTACCCGCCACACCCGACCTACAACTGGGTCGAGGTGAACGCGCTGGGGACGCAGGTGTCGTTCCCGAATAACAACTCAGTTGTCCCGGTGACGCTGCCCGCTGAGTTCGGGCCGTTCAAGTTCTACGGTCAGCGGTTCATGCAGGTTGCGATTTCGGCGGACGGCTGGGTTTCTCCGGGCAATCGCACGACTCCGAGCTACGAAAACGTCGCGCTGCCCGACCCGAAGGACCCGCCGGGCATGATCTGCGCGAACTGGGTGGACCTGTACCCGGTGTCAGCCGGCGGTGGGGCTGGCTATGTCTACTACTACCATGACACTACCAGCCACCGGTTCATCGTCGAGTATGACAGCGTTCGCTATTACTGGGACAACCGGCGCGACAAGTTCGAGGTCATCATCTACGATACTACGGTCGCCACGTACTCGGGCGACAACGCCATCTTGGTTCAGTACATGACCGCGGACGGTTATGCCGGCTCCACGGTCGGAATCGAGGACCCGGGCGAAACCATCGCTATCCAGGCTCTGTACAATAGCGAGTACAATCGGGCCTCCGCTCCGATTGCCCCGGGCAGGGCCATCCTCTACACGACCGACCCGCCGTTCTCGATCGGCGTCTCGGACGAGTGCGGCCCGGCCAGCGTGCCGGTCAGGCTCGCGCTGAACGTCTGGCCGAACCCGCTGCGAACCCGGGCCGCGATTGCCTGGGCGTTGCCGGTTGCGGGACGGGCCAGCGTTAAGGTCTATGACGCCATGGGTAGAGTCGTCCGCGACCTCGCGAGCCGGAGCATGGCTGCGGGCTGCTACTCAGTCACGTGGGACGGCCGGGCCGCCAACGGCAAGCGGGTCGCAGAGGGCGTCTACTTCTGCAAACTCGCAACGCCGGCCGGAACCCGGCAGCAGAAGCTGGTCGTTTCCCGGTAGCAGGCCTAGATAGCAACGAGGGGCGGGCTTGGGCCCGCCCCTCTCTTTGTCAGGGTGGAATCAGTGAAGCCCGCGCGCGAGCGCCCGGGCAACGTCATGCATGTCCTTGTTGCTGCGCTTTCGCAGGCCGCACTCGGGGCAGGACCACGTGTAGCCGAGCCACGACTGGGTTTCGACTACTCCCAGTCCGCACTTCGGACAGCGCGGCGGTTCCTCGACATAGACCTCGTGGCGCGGCTCCCCGGGTTTTGACGTATGGCTGCGATGGGGCCGGCGGATTACGTCCCAGCGTACTCCGTTGAACATCATCCGGCTGCGTTCGACTCGTCCGGGCTGATGTGGAGGTTCCGGGCGGGGCGGTGAAGCAGAAGATAGCGTGGCAGGCCGCGCCCTGGGGACTTGAGGCTTCGCCGGCGGAGCCTGGGCATCGCGGCGCCGCCGCGCCAGCCTTACCAGCCACGATATGACCAGATAGAACATCACCAACTGGAGGATGATCGGTACCGCGCGGTTCGCCATACTGAACTACCCTGCCTTTCCAGTGGGTTCGAACTCGGGGCGGAGTATCGAGTACATCAGCAGATCCTCGAAGACGCCGCGGTTGCAGACGTACCGGCGGAGCAGGCCTTCTCTGGTCATGCCCAGCTTCTGCATCACGCGTCCGGAAGCGGCGTTGCGCGGGAAGTGCATCGCCTGGATACGGTTCAGGCCCAGAACGCTGAAGCCATGGCCCATCAACGCCCGGACAGCCTCCGTGCAGTATCCTCGGTTCCAGTGTTCCTTTGCGACCATGTACCCGAGCTCTCCGCGCTTGTGGTTCTTGTCAATCGAGAGGGCAATGGAGCCGACTACCTGTCCGTCCGGCTTCAGCGTGATGGCGAGCGTGACTTCGGTGCCCTGACGGAAGTTCTCGCCGTGAGTGGAAATCCACTGCTCGGCGGCGCCATCCGGATAGGGATGAGGGATGGCAAGCGTGGTTGCAGCAATCGCCGGGTCGCCGCACATCTGTTGCACGCGGGGCGCGTCAGCCAGTGAGTACGGCCGTAGTACCAGTCGCTCGGTTTCGAGAACCGGAAGGCTGTCCGCCACCTCAGTCCTCACGCCCTCTTTGCCACGAAGAGCTGGATGCCCGAAACGTAGTCGTATGGACGTCGGTCGTATCCGCCGTACGCGGCAACGACTTCGTATCCGGCAAGGCGCAGCAGCAGGTGCATCTCGCGGTTGTGAATCCAGCAGAGGGTGAAGCTTGCCGGGTAGCGCCTGACCGCGCCGTCGTCAGCGATGCGGTCGACGTACTGCCAGGCCTCCATGGTTTGCTTCGCCGGGTCGCGTTCCGTGACGTTCGTCACGACCATGTCGCGGCCGGTTTCCGGGTCAGGCTCAATGCGGGTCACCGTCTCGGTGCGCCTGGTCAGCCGGCTGTGGTCGGGCGCGAAGATATTGAGCACCAGCCGGCCGTCATCCGCCAGGTACTCCTGGATCGAGCGCAGGCAGGCAAGCTGGTCGTCGCTGGTCAGCAGATGCAGGAACGAGTTGAAGGCGCAGAAGACCAGCTTGAACTTCTGCGAGAAGCGATAGTCGCGCATGTCAGCGCACTTGAGCGCAACCCGGGCCTGGACTTCGCGGGGCTCTTTGTCGAGCTTCGCCTGCAGCTTGTCGAGCATCGCCTGGGACGTGTCGATGCCCGTTACCTCGAATCCGGCTCGGGCGAGCGGCAGGACTATCCGGCCCGTGCCGCAGGCGAGCTCGCAGACCGGTCCGCCGGTCTCCTTCGCCATGTCCAGGTAGAACGGCACGTCCTCCTGCTTGTCGGCCCAGAGCAGGTCGTAGTACACTGAATAGGCGTCGTATTCGGACATGGTCTACCTCACAAGCAGCACACGATAGGTCCCATCGGTCCTATTGGTCTCATTGGTCCGTACGAAGTACACGCCCGCAGGCAACCGGCTCAGATCGTTGGCACCAGCCCGAAGCGGCATAACGCTCCGCCCACTCGCATCGAGCAGCGAGGCGCGGGACATGACCGAATTGCGCTCGGGCAATTCGGATCGTGTCCCAAGCCCTGGCAAGTACAGCACGCCACGGACGATTGTCGCAATAGCTTGCGGCTTGTGGCTTGTAGCTTGGGGCTGTTCCTCAATCCCCGTCGGCACGCCGAACCAGGTCAGAATCAGTTCCATCAACTGCACGCGGCTGAAGTACGTCGGCTTGGACCCCGGCCGGTTCACCGCCTCGAAGCCGACGCCCATGAACACGACCTTGCCGCCGGACGGCACCTCGCGCCGGGTGGCCGCGTACCTCACCGTGACCGAGTCGTAGACCAGGAATCCAGCGGAGTTGCCGAGCGGAGATATCACATCGCGGGAGGTCTGGTTGCCTGCGCCATTCCCGCCGGTAGTCGCGGTGCCGGTGACCGGGGCGCCCAGCGAGTCCTGCCGGTTGCCGAACGCGAAGAAGCCGGACCAGCCCGAGGAGTCGAACCGACAGCCGCAGATGCTCTCGAGGAACGGAGAGCCCTGCAGTTCCTCGGCGATGTTCTGGCCGGTGATGAACAGGTTGGTGCCGGTCTGCACGTACGCCGTGAGGCTGTCGCGGTCCGTCGCCGAGACCGTGCCGACATGCGTGTTCCCCGAGTACCACATGACCGTGTTCGACCTTAGCCGATCCAGTTGGGAATAGGCGAGAAGCCCGCCGGATGGCCGGTTCCACTGACACCAGGTCACGCCCAGAGTATCCAGCGTGCTGGTGTAGTAGATCGCGTAGCTCTCAAGCGTGTCGTTGTTCACGACGAGCACGTGCGCGGGTTGGGTGACGAGGTTGATTGTCGTGTCGCCGTGGAGTGCGAGGTTCCAGGACCGTGCGTAGTAGGGAACCGATGGCTCGATTGACACCGAGAAGATGCTGTCGATGAGTTTCAGGCTGAAACGGCCGGCGCTGTCAGTGCGGACCGAGTCCCAAACCGACGTGCCGGTGCCGAGTCGCGCCTTGACCCAGCTCACTATCCCTTCTCCTGACACCGAGTCCCTGAGCGTGCCGGTCACGCGAACGGTGTCGAAGACGCGCAAGGCGAGCTCGACCGTGTCATTGTGCGGGTTGTCGTCTCCACTGACGTTGACGCTGAGGTGAAACAGCCCGCCGAACGGCGGCACGACGTCGTAGTACTTGATGGTATCGGTCTGCAGGAAGGGCACGCTGCCGACGGCGAAAGAGTCAATCGGTATTCCCTCGAACCGCAGGACGCCATGCGTGGGATTCGTCGCGTCGCGGCCAACGTTCGCAGCCGGGAGCGCGAAGTCTATCGGAACTCCTACCACGTGTATTTCGTGAGGGTCCGGACTGCTGAACTCAAGCAGCGACAGGTCGCGGTCATAGGTCGGCGTCACGAATACGTCCATGCCCATGAAGTCGAGATAGGTGGAGACCCAGGTCTGGTCCTGCGTGATCGGGTCGGTCCAGGTCGCGGGTATGCCGCCGTCATCGTCGGTATCACGCATCAGCAGCGTGTCGGTGAGATAGTGGTGCATCATCCAGTCGAGCGTATCGTGGTCCAGCTCGGCTGAGGCGCGGTAGGCATTCGCCAGCCAGATGTTGTGCGAGCAGTTCCACGAACCTGACGGATAGAAGCCGGGCAGCGAGTCCCCGTAGGTCTGGACCCAGAGCTTGCCCGCGGCGGTGTCTTCCTTGCAGACCGTGTGAACCACGCCCCAGAACGCGGTGCCGCCGCACATCGCCCAGTCCTGGGTGCCCAGCCGGGTCGCGGCGGCGGCCTCGATCCAAGTCTTGACCCGCTGGCCGCGGGTGAGCGCGCTATCGTGAAGGACCGCATCACTTCGGGCGCGGGCGTACTCCATCGCCATGCCCGAAGACTGGCTGGTGACGAAGTAGTCCCGGGCAGCGGTCGAGAGCGGGTTGGCCAGGTAGAAGCTGCGACAGGTGTCGGTGTAGGCGAGGAAGGAGGAATCGCCATAGGCGCGGCGATACTCGGCCTCGGCCATGAAGCCCAGCCCGCAATTCCAGATGGAGTACCAGATGTACTGCGGGTCGCCGTTGTGCTCGCGAAAGGCCGGGTTTCTCTTGACGTAGTTCCAGGCGAGGCGGATGTTATCGTGATAGTCGTCGCGGCCGGTCAGCTCATACCAGCGGGACCAAATCCAGATTGCCTCCTGCGTGTTGTCGGTTTCGACCGTGTCAGGCATGTGCTCGGCCTCGATGATGCCCCCGTACTTAGGTGAGGTCGAGTCGGCGTACTGATGGTTGGCGACGAAGTCACAAGTCAGTTTGATCTGGCGCAGGTAGTTGAACCGGCGCGGGCCGTAGATAAGGCTTTCGGGTCGCGGCAGCCACTCGGGCTTGTACGACCGATAGAAGGACTTGAACTCCTGCTCGGACCACGGTCGGGCGGCGAGCGCGGCCGAAGCTATCGCAAGAACTGCAATCAATACGCGTCTGTACATGGGTACCTCCGCTAGAACGATAGCGCGCCCGCGCGCCTAGTCAAGCAGGCTGGTCATTGTCGTAGGGCAGACGGGCGTCGAGGTCGAGTCAGTCGCTGGCTATCTCTGAATCACGACCTTGTGACAGTCAACAGCCGACAGCTCACCACTGACAGCCCGGACGAAATAGACCCCGGGTGCCAGCGCCCGGACATCGTTCGCGCCCGGCCGAAGGTCGAGCACCTTCCGGCCGCTGATGTCCAGTAGTGCGAGCCTTGGGACACGATCCGAAACGTCAGACGTTTCGGTCATGTCCCGCGGCAGGAACAGCACGCCGCGGATGAGGGTCGGCAACGGCTTGCAGCCGGCGGCCTGATGCCTGGGGCTCTCCTCAATGGCCGCACCGCCCGAGTCGCGCAGCACCGAGATGCTGGACCCGCCGGAATTGGCGACGTAGACCCGGTTCTGGACAGGGTTCCAGGCGAAGTCCATCGGGCTGTCACCCACCTCGATAGTTCTCAGCACTACGTCGGTTGCGCCATCAATCACGGTCACGTCGTCGCTGTTCTGGTTCGCGCAGTAGACCTTATTGTTGGTCGAGTTGTAGTGGAGGGCGTAGGGATAGCTGCCCACGACGATGATCTCGATGAGGCTGTTCGTCGCGGCGTCAATCACGGTGACCTTGCCGCCGGCCCGGTTCGCGCTATAGACCTTATTGTCGGTTGCGTTGTAGCATAGGGCATACGGTCCGTCTCCTACGACCATGGTCGTAATGACCGAATCGGTCGCGCCGTCAATCACGGTCACGTCGTTGCTCCCGTAATTGGCGCAATAGACCGTGTTGGTGGTCGGATTGTAGCAAAGGGCGCAGGGGTAGGTGCCCACGGCCACGCTCGCGAGGACGCTGCTGGTTGCACCATCGATCACGGTCACGTCAGCGCTAAACTGGTTCGCGGTGTAGACCTTGTTGTTGGTTGCGTTGTAGCAGAGGGCATAGGGCCCGGTGCCTGCCGCCACGTTTGCGATGACGCCGTTGGTCGCGCCGTCAATCACGGTCACAGTCGAATCATAGATCGAGTCATTCCCGAAGTTCGCGCAGTAGACTCTGTTGTCGGTCGGGTTGTAGCAGAGGGCATTCGGCCCGTCACCTGCCGCCACGGTCGCGATGACGCTGTTCGCCGTGCAGTCAATTACGGTGACATCGTCGCTGTTTGCGTTCGCGCTGTAGACTCTGTTATCGGCCGGATTGTAGCAGAGATCGCTGGAGTAGCAGCCCGTGGCCACGCTTGCGACGATACCGTTGGTCGCGCCGTCTATCGCGGCCACGAAATCGCCGCCGTCGTAGTACGCACAGTAGATCCGTTTGTCGGCCGAATCGTAGCAGAGGGCGCGAGGATAGCTGCACGTGGCCACGGTTGCGATAGCGCTGTCGGCAACGCCGTCAATCACGGTCACGTCGTCGCTCGAATAATCCGCGCAGTATACCCTGTTGTTGGTCGGGTTGTGGCATAGGGCATACGGCCCGTCGCCTGCCTCAGCGGTCGCGATTACGGTGTTCGTCGCGCCGTCGATCACTGTCACGCTGTGGCCATAGTAGTTAGCGCAGTAGACCTTGTTGTTGGTCGGGTTGTAGCAGAGGGCATAAGGACTCCTACCTGCGGTCACGGTGTCAATGACGCTGTTGGTCGCCCCGTCAATCACGGTCACGGTCGAGTCATCGCCGAATGGCCCCCGGTTTGCGCAGTATACCTTATTGTGGGTCGGGTTGTAGCAGAGAGCAGAAGGATAGTCGCCCGCCGCCACGGTTGCGATGACGGTATCTGCCGTGCCGTCTATCACAGTGACATTGCCGCTGCTCACGTTTGCGCAGTAGATCTTGTTGTTGGTCGGGCAGTAGCAGAGGGCGCCAGGGGCACTACCTACCGTCACGGTCGCGATGACACCGTTGGTTGCGCCGTCAATCACGGTCACACAGTCGTTACTACGGCTCGTGCAGTAGACCTTATTGTTGGTCGGGTTGTAGCAGAGGGCGCGAGGATCGAGGCCTGTGAGCGTGGTCGCGATGACCGAGTCTGTGGCGCCGTCAATCACGGTAACGTTGGCGTCAAACTGGTTCGTACAGTAGACCTTGTTGTTGGTCGAATTATAGCAGAGGGCCCAAGGCCCATGGCCTGCCGCCACGGTTGCGAGAACGCCATTGGTCGCGCCGTCTATCACGGTTATGTTGTGGCCGCCATAGTTCGCGCTATAGACCTTGTTGTTTGTCGGATTGTAACAGAGGTCGTGCACGTTCATGCCGGTCGGGATTCGTGCGATCCTCTGATTCGTCACTCCGTCGATGGCGATCACGAAATCGCTGTACCGGCCGCCGACGTAGACAGTGTTGTTGGTCGTGTTGTACGTCAGACACCACGGGCTCTGCAATCCGCCGAACGAGTCGGGAACGAGGATGGTTGTCTCCTGCCACTGTGCGTTGACCGCGGACAGGCAGCAAATTGCCAACAGCATTGCCAGGGTTCTCAGGGGGTTCTTGCTTGAAGCGACGGCTCGACCAGACGGACAACCAACTCGACAAGGCGACATCAGCACCTCCCAAATCGGACAGGACGCTGTACCGACTGGCGCCGAAGAAACTCGCGGTGGCTTCCTTGTTGTCGCCGCATTCGGCGTCGACGGCAAAAGAATACAGCCCGCCTTCTTCGTGTCAAGCGTCTTGAACGCGCCCGAATCCCGATATAGGATCGTAGATTCGACGCGAAAGCGGTCTTGACGCGAG
>CAZVCQ010000057.1:1556-11134 GCA_964626085.1 uncultured bacterium | reverse complement strand
CTAAGTCGTCCGTCAATCCACAATCGACAATCGTCACTCGGAAATGGGATAACCGCCAAGCTCGCCAAGTCCGCCAAGGTTCCGAGTTCCGTACTTCCGAATTCACTATTCTGACATCTGACTTCTGACCTCGGTCTCCCGCCAGTCCACTTCCCACTCGACCCCTTGAATTCTTTCCTGATAGCCGATAGACCTCGACTAGTGCGGCTCGCGCAGGTATACTTCAGCAGTGAAGTCCACGCAGTACTTCATGCACGTCCGACGTCGCCCGGACCGGGTTGAAATCAAAGACGAGTGGATAGAACGTGTCATTGCCAAACCCGAAGCGGAGTCGCTGCAGGCTGACGGCCGGATCCGACTCTGGGCCAGGGTTCCACAGGCCGGCGGGAAGTACTTGCGTGTGATTCTCCTTGAGGACAGGGAAACCGTCCATAACGCGTTCTTCGACCGGAGATTCCGGGAGGCGAAATGAAGGTAAAGTACTTTCAGGACACCGACACCCTGCTGGTTGACTTCAGTGACAGAAAGGTCGCTGAGACACGCGACCTGAACGAGAACGTTCTGGTCGAACTTGACGATGCCGGCCGCGTGGTCAGCATGACCATCGAGCACGCCAGGCAGCAGACCGACGTCGCCGAGTTCTCGTACCAACTTGCCGGTATCGAGCAAGAACCCGACGCGCTGGCCGTCCGCGACCGACCGTCCCGCAAGCACCGGAACCGCTGACCGCGCGCGACCAAGACAACCGCCAAACTCGCCAAAGCCTGCGTCGGCTGACCTCTCAGTTCTAACACCCTGCTTCTGACATCTGACCTCGATTGTCCTCCACTCGACCCTGTCTTGCCCACTCATCATTCATCACTCCGCGCTCATCGCTTTCCCCTGCCACTCGACCACTCGACCACTTGACCACTAGGTCACTTGACCACTTGCTGTTCTGTTGACTCCTTGCCGCCTTGGGCTACAATCCGCCCATGTCAGACCCTGAGTCTGGTCTGTCTGTGATGGAGGCTCGGAACATGGGAAGTGTCCCGCTCCGTTCCGGAATAACATCGTAGGAATGACCGTCACACGGCTCACTGTATCCTTGGCTGCGCAGGAACCGGCGCGGCTTCCGTACTACAAAGGCTCGGTCATACGCGGTGGGTTCGGCTTGGCGTTTCGCCGGGTCGTTTGTCCGTTCCCCAAACGCGAGTGCTCCGACTGCCTGCTCCGCCAAAGGTGCGTCTGGTCATACGTATTCGCCACGCCCAGGCCCGAGGACTCGACTATCATGCGCAAGTACGAAACGATTCCCCACCCCTTTGTCATCGAGCCGCCCGAAGAAGACAAGACCAGCTACGCGCCCGGAGACGAGCTTGTCTTCACCCTTGTGCTCATCGGCAAGGCCATCGAGTCGGTGCCCTATTTCATCTATGCCTTTGAGCAGATGGCCGAGCAGGGTCTTGGCTCAGGCCGAGCCAGGTTCAAAGTAGCAGCCGTGCGACAGGGCGAAGCACCTTTCTACGACTCCACGGCCGGGACCATCGCGACGCCGGTGTCCACTCAGACCCTTGACCTCGCGCCGACCGCAGAGACCGCCACAAGCGCCACATTCAGCTTCACCACCCCAACTCACATCGTGTACCAGGGTCGGGTCGCTCGCCGGCCTGCCTTCCACGTCGTTTTCCGTTCGCTGCTCCGACGTCTCGGCCTGCTCGCCTACTTCCACGACCAACCGGTGGAGATTAACTATCAGGGGCTTATCAAGCAGGCTGAGGCAGTAAAGACTGATTCTATTACCACCGGAACGACCCAATGGCGGCGCTTCTCCACGCGACAGAACCGTGCGATTCGCATGGATGGAATCATGGGCAAAGCTACCTACACCGGCGACCTCAAGCGGTTCCTTCCATACCTCCGCGCTGGAGAGGTTCTTCATGTCGGTAAGAGCACGGCTTTCGGAATGGGCAAGTATCAACTGGAGGTAGAATGAACTCGAATGACCGGGGCTTTCAGGCTGTGGTTCTTGCCGCACTCCTCCACGACATCGGCAAGTTCGTCCAGCGCACGGGCAGGCACTCCGGCCGCAGCCACCCGGAACTGAGTACGTGGTTCGCGAGCGAGTACCTGGGCAGAGGATGGGAAGACATTTCACACGCAGTCGGCTACCATCACATGCCTGCGGCCACCTCCGCACGCGACCAGCGTCTTGCCCTGACGCTGGTGCTGGCCGACTGGATGTCCTCGGGAGAACGGCGACCCCTTCCCGAGGGCGAGACTGGCGAACCCGCGAATGATGCGCTCATCTCCGTCTTCTCCACACTCCGGGCATCCCCGGACTGGGCGCGCTATCCTCTGCAGTCACTGCCCGCAGACGGCAGCTTGGTGCCCGTGCCATCGGCAGCAGCAGGTAAGGAGGCCTATGCCGGGCTGTGGGACTCCTTTGTCGCCGAATGCCAGTCCTTGAACCGCACCGACTTCCGGCTGCTCACCGACCAGATGCTGGCCTTGCTAGAGAAGTACACGATGTTCGTACCTTCAGCAGCGTGGCGGAGCGAAACTGACATCTCGCTCTATCATCACCTCAAGTCAACGGCCGCGATTGCCTCCTGCCTCTACCAAGACGGCCTCGACGCTGCCGCCCTCAACGAGCATTTGACCGCATTCGACAATCCTGTCGGCTCGGGCCGCGCCGTGGCATACCTGGTGGGCGGCGACGTGTCGGGCATCCAGGGCTTCATCTACAACCTGAGGGCAAAAGGCGCGCTCAAAGGCCTGCGCGGTCGTTCGCTCTACCTGCAACTGCTGCCAGAGGCCATCGCTGGAATGGTGCTCGACGAGTTCGGGCTGTCCCGCGCCAACCTGCTCTACTGCGGCGGCGGCCACTTCTACGCCCTTGTTCCAGCGACGGGAGACGCAGAGTCGCGTCTTGCCGGGATTAGCCGTCGCGTTGACAAGACCCTGCTTGATGCGCACAGCGGCCGGCTGAGCGTCGTGTTCGCGTCGCAAGGGCTCAAACCGCAGGACTTCGGCCGGGAGGACTTCGGGAGGGCTTGGGACGACCTACACGCCCGACTGGCGCGCGAGAAGAAACGCCGGTTCAGAAGCCTTCTGGCACAACCGGAAGGCGTCAGCGAGGTTCTCGGTCCTTCCGGCTCCGGTGGCGAGAAACCGGCCTGCTCGGTATGCGGCGACGAGACCGACGAGAAGGGCGCTGGCGGGAATCCACTCTGCTCCATGTGCGCGAGCTTCGCCGACCTCAGTTCACGTCTAAAGGATGCGACCGTCATGGTCGAAGCCCGCACCGACCGTCGGGTCGAACAGCCGCAAGCATGGTTTGATGTCCTAGCCAACGTCGGCCGCGAGTACAGGTTCGCGCCAAAACCTGAACCCGCAGGCAGCGCATGGCTGATCAATGGCACGGACTTCGTGCAACAGGACCTCAACGGCTTCCGGTTCCTGGCAAAGCACGTGCCCGAGGGCAAGAGCGGCACGGCATCGCTGGAGGAAATCTCCGGGCGCGGCGACGGTATCCAGCATTGGGGTGTGGTGCGGGCTGACGTGGACAACCTGGGCGAGACGTTCAAAGAAGGACTGAAGCCTGACCGCTCAATCTCGCGGTTATCCATGCTCAGCTACCTGCTCAGCTACTTCTTCTCCGCACGGGTTCAGGCCATAGCACAGGAAAGCGACTACAAGGATAGGGTCTATCTTGCCTACTCCGGCGGCGACGACCTGTTCGCCATCGGCCCTTGGTCGGTCCTGCCCGACTTCGCGGAACGCATCAAGGACGAGTTCGCCCGGTTCACATCCGAGCGGTTGACGCTCTCGGGCGGCATCTTCGTAGCGCCGAGCGACAGATTCCCGGTGTACGAGGCAGCCGACTTGGCTGGCGACGCTGAGTCAAAGGCCAAGAGCGAGAACCCGAGGGAAAAGAACCGCCTGAACTTCCTCGGCTCGACCTTGCTCTGGAACGAACTCGATGATGTGCGGGTAGTCAAGAACGACTTGGTCGGCCTGCTCGCTGACGGCCTGCCCAAGTCAATCCTTGGCATCCTGCGCTCCAGTTGGCAGCAGCAGAAAGAGGCCAAGGGTGGCCAGATTCCCATGTACCCCATTTGGCGCTTGCTCTATGCTTTCAAGCGCCTCAAGACAAGAAGTAACAAAGAACTGACCCAGAGGATAGATGAGCTGGAGCACAAGGTCGTTGCCAGCAACGGCCTTCACCCGCACCTCGACCTCATTATCCGCTGGGCCGAATACGAAGCGAGGAGGAAAGATGCAGAATAGGCAATACGGAGGCGGCCCACAGCGGACAGGGCAGCCGGCTGCAGGAGCGCCGCAAGCGGAACGCATCAGAAAGGCACTCGACGGTGCGGGCGCAGAACTCATCGAGTTCGCCCGCGAGACCGGCGAGTATCTGGCGTCGGGAAGTGAGCGCGAGAAGCTGTCGGTTTCCCAGATTCGCAACGTGCTGGACGACATCCAGCGGATGCGGACATTCGACGAGAACCGGCTGCAGATGCTCCGTCCCCGGCTGGCCTACGCTGCCGGCCGGCACCAGGGTCGGGTCAAGGACCTGCAGAGCATCGTCGACACTGCAATCGAGATGACAAACGCCGGCAACTTTAAGCATTTCAAGAACCTCGTCGAGGCGATAGTCGGCTACCACCGCTACTACGGCGGGAAGTGAGGAACTGATGTCAACTCTATTGGGAAAGGTGATAGTCGGCGCGGACCTGCGATTGATGACGGGCACGCGCGTGGGCGGCAGCCAGGGCGGCTTGAAGATCGGCGGCGTGGACCTGAACGTCATTACTGACCCGCTGGGACGCCCCTACATTCCGGGCTCGTCCATCAAGGGCAAGATGCGTACACTGACGGAACGGGTGCTGCGAGTCCAGATCAGTGACCGTGGCACTCACTCGTGTCGAAGCGCTTCTGAGTACGGTGACTGCGTCGTGTGTCGGACCTACGGTACGCTCCAGAGCTTTGAACGTGAAGGCGTACCAACGCTGACCAGGCTGGTGGCGCGGGACGTGTTCCTTCTCGAATCGAGCGTCACTGAAGACATGCGGGCGAACATGGAAATGGAGTTCACCGAGGTGAAGACCGAGACGGCCATCGACCGCATCAGCGGCACCGCCCTGCGTGGGAGCCTCCGACAGATTGAACGTGTACCGGCCGGCGCAATCTTCCGACCGGCCGAACTGGTCTTCAATGTCTTCGAGGAAGGTGACAAGGGCTTGCTCAAGTACCTCTTCGTCGCACTGGAACTGCTCGAAGACGATTACCTCGGCGGGATGGGCTCGCGCGGCTGTGGCAAGGTCAAGTTCGAGGGCATCAAGGTCTGGTGGAACACGGCCAAGGACTACGGAGACGGCAACGTCGACCTGAGCAAGAAACCCGCAGTCAACGGTGACATGGCAACACCCAGCCTGCTTGTCAGAGGCTTCGACGACCTCAAGGCCAAGCTCACATGAAGCACGAGCACGCGGCCTGCATCCTGAAGCCGCGCGGGCCGTTTCATGTCGGTGAGCGTGAGGGCATGCGCGAAGGCTCGGGAGTGTTCATTCACTCGGACACGCTCTTCTCAGCCCTCTGCCACAGCTACCTGCTGCTGTACGGCAAGGCGGAGCTAGAGATCTTCCTCGCCGCGGAGAAAGGCGCAGACCCGCCTCTTGCGCTCAGTTCGGCGTTCCCGTACTGGAAAGGCAAGTACTACTTCCCGGTTCCACGCAACTTCACGCCCATGGACAAGGAAGCCAAGAAGCTCAGATTCATTGAGCAGTCTGCCTTCGAGGCCCTGCTGGTCGAACCACTGCCCGACGGCAAACTGGTAACCTATGGCCTTCCGGCCGGGGTCATCGAAACCGACGATGTGCCAAAGGTCACAGTGTCGCGCACCGGCGGCAGCGCAACTGACGAAGGTGGCTTCTACCATGTCGGCTTGACCTTCTACAAAGACGCCAGCCTCTACTTCCTCGCCCGGTACGGCACAGACGACTCGCGCAGGAAGGTAGAAGCTGCCATGCGCCTCATGTGCGACGAAGGCATCGGTGGCTATCGCACGGTCGGCAAGGGCCAGTTCGAGCAACCCGACTTCAGCCAGAAGGTCTCTATGGACGAACCCGAATCACCGAATGCCGGCCTAATGCTCTCGCTCTACTACCCTAATGAGACCGAATCTCAAGGCCTGCCAGATGGTTTCTACGACCTTGTGCCTCGTCGAGGTTACGTCTTCTCGCCCACAACCCGTAGCCTGCGGCGGAAAGAGGTTTCGATGTTCAGCGAAGGCTCGGTCTTTCCGGGCAATGGCCGCACCGGCAAGCTAGTGGACGTGACCCCCGATGGTTTCAATGACCACCTTGTCTATCGCTGCGGCCTCGCCTTCACCGTCCGGTGTCGGCTTGCCCCTCACCGTCATTCCGAGCGAGCAGAGCGAGTCGAGGAATCACTCCTGGGTCAGAAGGGAGGTCAACGTGCCTGATTCCGTCGCGCTGAATCTCAAAGTGCTGACGCCTGTTCACGTTGGCTCAGGCGCAACACTGACCAAGCTCGACTATTACCTCGACGCCGGCAAGCTCTGCGTTGTGGACCACGACTCGCTCTTCCGCGACCCGGGCTTCGCATCGCAGCGAGAGGCCTTCCTGAAGTCCGCGCCATCGGGTGACCCTATCTCGAAGCTGGTTTCCTTAGACATGCTGCGGCGTCACGTAGCTTACCGCATCGGCGTCTCGCAGGCAGCGCAGGCAGACGTCCAGCGCAGCGCGACTCAGCTCAAGACCTGCATCAAGTCGGCCGGCCGCGCATACATCCCCGGCAGTTCGGTCAAAGGCGCAATCCTCTCGGCCCTGTGTTGGCAGATCCTGCATGACGGCTGGTTCCAGGACGACCCGGCTCGGCGTGACGCGGCCCGCGTGAGCATCGAGCAACTGCTCCTGGAGGACAGCCGGCCCGACTCCCTCTTGGCAACAATCCTGCCGCGCCTTGGCGGCCGAGCAGCCGACCAACTCGGCAAGTTCACGCATTGGCTAGATGTCTCAGACACCGACCTCAAGCCGCCTTCCGAGTGTCTCGGGTTGTCGCTCGCTGACGTGAAGAGCGCCACCGAACCGGGGCGTGCGCCGCGGCCCGGCCGAAACCTGAGCTTCCTGTGTGAGACCATTCAGGCCGGCAGGGAGTTCACGCTCACCGTCAAGCTCGACCACGACTCCAGACTGACCGTCGAGGGCATGCTCAAGAGTGTCGCCGACTTCTATACAAAGGTCGCGGCGAAGGACAGTGTGCCCGGCGACGCAACGCCCAAGTTACCCGCGACGGGACTGATTCGCCTCGGTCAAGGTTCGGGCGCGTACGCGATGTCCATGCTTGTCCTGGCCGGCGAGACCGAACTCAACGTGGGCCGTGATGGTTACCGCGTCAGAGCGCCCAAGTCGCGCAAGCGCGCCGGGCAAGGCAACATCGCCATGGGCTGGGCGCAGATAGAACTGGCGAAGACTGAATAGCACCGATAGATGAACACGGCTTTCGTGGCGACAGTTGGAAAGGGCGACCTCGCTGACATCAAGCCGGCACTGGTCAAGTCCATTTCAGAAACCAATCCGTCCTTCCTGCTTCTGTTTGCGACGGACGAGACCAAGACCAATGCCAGTGACATCTGCCACACGCTGAACCGGACCGAGTCTGACTGCCGGGTGCACGTCCTCACGCGGCCCAAGGAAGACGTGGAGGCGCTCTTCAAGGAGATGCTGGATGCCGTGACGATGATGATACGGGAGCAGGGCATCGTGCCGGCCAACATCACCGCGGACTTCACCACGGGTATGAAGTCTATGTCCGCCGCGTTGGTCCTAACCGCAGTGAAACTCGGTTTGGGGCGGCTGAAGTACATAGTGGCTCGGCGTGACGAGCAGGGGAAGATATGCCCGGGCGGTGAACGGACGCTGACATTCGAGCCGGCGGGGTTCCGCGCCTCCCTGTTGCTCGACTCTGCCGTGACGCTCATGCGCCAATACCGCTTCGACGCCGTGATGCAACTGTTGACCGACATGCCTGAGCACCTGCTCAGTGACACCGAGAAGGCATCCCGAACCTGCCTGCTCAGCCTTGCCCGCGCCTACTCCCATTGGGACCTGTTCCGCCACACTCACTTCCAGGGCGAGTACAGCAAAGCCAGATTCGGCGGCGATCCCGTCCTTGGCCAGTTCAAGGCTCAGTCGGAGACGGTTCGGGCAGTGTTGGAACTGGGCAAGACTCTTGCGGCCGGCAAGCTCTCCGACCTTGCGGTTGTAGACCTCATCAACAACGCCCGGCGTCGAATCGAAGAGGGCAAGTGCGATGACGCCACGGCCCGGCTCTACCGCGCCTGCGAGATGCTGGCACAATGGCGCCTGCAGAACAACGGCGTCATCACAAGCGACGTTGACCTCACGAAGGTGCCGGACGTAAGCATGGACTGGCTCGAAGCCTGCCGTGGACCCAAAGGCGATATCCAAATCGGGTTGCGCAAGGCCTACCGGCTACTGGACGAGATGCAGGATTCCCTGGGTAAGCAGTTCTCCGCCGACAAAGCACTGCCGGGAGTCCTGCGAGAGCGCAACGAGTCCATACTGGCCCACGGCACGAAGCCGGTCGAGCCTGCCGCCTGCAGCAAGCTGCTGGACTTGGTCGAGTCGCTGGCCGGAGGCGCTATTGCGGACTACGAGTCGAAGTCCGCGCTGCTCCGGTTTCCCTGGAGTCGCTAGGCCTCCTCGTTCTTTGACAATCTGGAGTGATTGCCCCTCAACTACAGTCACCGCCTCATTCCTCTCTTCTCCGTCCCCCGTCCCCCTTCCTCCCTCCTCTCCCTGCTGAAAAGGGATGGCCGCAACAAGGCCTCGTTCTGAAACACCACGTGCGGGTAGCTGGATTACACTGACCCCTGACGAAAAAGGGATGGTCACGACGACATGGCCACTGATTCGGTCTGGATGCCCGGGACTCAGACCCACGGCCCTTATCAAAAAGGGATGAACGCGGCAGTTGCGTCGTCGGATCGAGAATGACCTGTGTCCAACACTAGTCGTCCCTTACGAAAAGGGGATGACCGCTTCTGACTTCCGCTCCCTGGCAGGCAGTAGATCCAGCCAATTCCCTGAGCAAAAAGGGATGGCTTCATCCTGACCTTCCGCATCAGCTTCGCGCCGTTGTTGCACTGCAGATGGTCCCTGACGAAAAAGGGATGACCACGTCCACAAGTCAGTCGAAACCTGTAGCCGCTACTGAGTCGTAATAGAACGTGCACACGGCCCTGATAAAAAAGGGATGGCCGCCACAGTACCAGTCGCGCTGTCGGTTCGAGGATGACGGTTTGAATCCAGTCCCTGATGAAAAAGGGATAGCCACGTTCACATGTCGCCGAACTCGATGCAGGCAAGGATGTCGTGAGTCTGCCCCTGATGAAAGGGGACTTGCGACGGCAGGGTCCCAGTGGCAGCAATGAGACGTTCGTCTGAAATCCTGCCCCTGACGAAAAGGGATGGCCTCTTGCCCACCTTCCGCATCAGCTTAGCGCCGTTGTTTGCACTTCAGCTCGTCCCTGACGAAAAAGGGAT
>CAZVCQ010000057.1:0-1456 GCA_964626085.1 uncultured bacterium | reverse complement strand
GAAAAAGGGATTGCGACCCGAGCTGGACGATTGTGGACTTGAGCCCGGGGTCTGAACCACCTCCCTGAAGAAAAAGGGATTGCGACTTCGAGATCAGGTTCCAGATGGAGACGAACGTGAACGGGTGTCTGAACCCCGCCCCTGATGAAAAAGGGATTACGACTTCGGTCTTATTGGACTACTGTTGAGCTTGTTTTCGGGCGGTCTGAATCCTGCCCCTGATGAAAAGGGGATTGCGACGCCGCGTACCGGCAGAAGGGCATCGCCTCTCAGTAGTCAGATGAACCTCGCCCCTGATGAAAAAGGGATTGCGACGGCCTCACTTTCGTCGCCTTCTCCGCCCGGCGAATCAGTCTGAACCTCGTCCCTGATGAAAAAGGGATTGCGATCATCAGTAGTTCCTCGCGCCCGCCAGCTTCTCGATGTTCGTCTGAACCCCGCCCCTGATGAAAAAGGGATTGCGACGGCGGATTGCCTTGAATCGTGAACGTGGACAGCGTTGCGTTGTCTGAACCCCGCCCCTGATGAAAAAGGGATGACCCGCACGAGCGGTAATGACGAAGTACGAAGTCCGCACTGTCAGACAGGGGCCTTTGAGGCCAATGACGAATGACCTAGGCGGCGGCCCGCCGCAGCGGAGAAGCCCGGCCTGAAGGCGGCCGGGCTTGATGGCAGCGAGCTAGAAGGAACGGCTACACGGTGGTGTTGGTTACTCCGGGACTCCCCCCGGATATCTGAACGATGTCAAGGCACGGCGTAACCGGATGGTTCATCTGAGCGAGCGTATCACGGCGGGCGGCTTACAGCCAACAGCTCACGGCCCGCGAACCAGGGGGAAAACAGGGAAACTTCGATTCCTCTGTCTGAGGAGTGCCAGGTGGGCTACTTACGGTGGAAGAAGCGGTCGAGGCGAAGGTGGCATACGGCTAACAGCTTACGGCTGACGGCCTCTTGCCATTTCAGATTGCAGATCGATCCGGAGGACAGCAGCGATGCCGGGTGGCTCAGTCTGTGGGTGTCGTGCGGGCTACTTGCGTCTGAGGAACCGGTCCAGACCATCCAAAGCGAGGTCGGCGAACTTGCGGGCAAGGTCTTGGTCCCGCACGGTCTTGAGCGCACCGCTCCGCGCCCCAAGTCGCCTCCCAGTCTCGAGCGCTCCTCTTCCCACTTCCGCGCCATTTGTCTGTAGTTCAAGACCTCGGTCCTTAACCCCCCAGTCCTAAGTCGCGCGGTTCATTTAAATGAACCGCGTGTTGTAGATTGCCGGTTCCTCCAAGACGGAGGACAGGGAGACTCTGGTCACCCAGTCTGAGAAGTGTAGAGCAGGCTACTTGCGGCGGAGGTAGCAGTCGAGGCCGTCGAGGGCGGAATGGCGGACTTCGGAGAATCCAGAAGTCAGAGTCCAGAAACCAGAATGCAGAATTGCCCGACCGAAGCCGTCTACATGCGCCCTAGC
>CAZVCQ010000056.1:0-11165 GCA_964626085.1 uncultured bacterium | reverse complement strand
TGCGAGGGGGGTCTAATTCGGTAACCCATAGTGTTTCAATGACCTAGGCCTATGGACAACTCCCATGGGGCAACTCTGACGCTGACGTAGTTGTGTAAGTCTTTTACCTTCAAGCAGTAACAATCATGATTGCCTCGCTTGACAAGACCCCTTGGGGGTCTTACCATGATTCGGCAGTGCAACCCATCTGGGATGCACACTCTGCTGCCACTAGCGAATCAGACAGAAACCGGCCGACAGATGGATCCCGACCGGTCAGGCTAGTAGGTAATTTCGCGGCATATGCGAGGAACCATCGCCCTCCTTTGGAAGCGCCCCGGCTCAAGCCGGGGCGCTGGCTTTCGGGCATCATGAGTGTGATTGCCGCGTGGCCAGGAGACAGGGAATGGCCGCTGGTTCAGGCCGTCCCCTACCAAACAAGAGCGCCGCGACAGACGGGCTGTCGCGGCGAGAACCAGCTGAGGATCAGACGGAAGAGAACGCAGGTCGGCGCAGCAATGGATTAACGCAGCTATTTGGATCTTGGCCGGGATGGGTGTGACACGGCCGATCCAGTGCTGAGGCTGACTGCGTGGGGACCAGACGACTGATCGCCGCGCCGACCTTGTTGAAACGAGAACTCCGAGCCGACAGGACGAAAATGGTGGAACCACGCTGGGGAAGAAGCTCCACGACAGGCGTGTGCCGGCTCGGAGGCAAACCGCAGCCTATGTTCGAATCGCGGAGGCATGACGACCGAATGCTGCAGCCTTCGCCGTTATCGAGGAGCGCGTTGGTATCCATATCCGTCATTCATTGTCATGCAGAATACGTGCCAGCACACCAAAACTGGCCAGAAACGTAAGCCGTTTATTGTCAAGCGCTTATAGACCCGACCCTCGATGGCCAGATTGCGACATAGGAATGTCCTCGGCACCCACTTCTGTATGTTACTCAAATACGTATCTTACTGGACGCGACAAAAGCTGGTGTCGCACCTCGGATACGGGCCACTAATGGGGCTTGGATGTCTCTCGCTGGCACATGCGGAGAACGAAACCGATGGGTCTTCACGAGCAAACGGACAATCGTGCTGGTTGCGAGCGGAGCATCTTGGCGTTGCTGACCGTTCGCGCGCGGCTTGACCGGTGCGCTCGGGCTCGTATACTCACTCCATGAAGGGCATCAGACTCGAGCCGGCCCGAAGCCTACTCGACAACTTCACACACATGGAGCTGTCACGCTTGGCAAGGCACGGTCAGCTCAAAGTCGCTCTGCCGCGCAGCCGCGCAGCCCTCGCCGATCTCATCACCAAGCATCTGGATCTCGATGAGATTGTGGAGGAACTGCGCCACGTCTTTCCGGCCCGGCGCGGTACGAAAGCGCCGGTACGTGCTACCACCCGGCTCGACCGACTTCCCCCGCTCCACGGCAGCGCCACGGTCCAAGTCTATTCCCGTTCCCGGCCGCAGCTCGGTCGAGTTCTGCTCGGCCGCGGCAAGGACTGCATCGCACTGAGCTCAAACAGCGCGCCGCTGTTCCTCGAGAACCGCTGGCCGGTGCTCGTGAGTGAAACCGGCCTCGTGCCGCACTCGCGGCTCTACGCCGCGTTTGTCCGGCCCGGCCGCGTTCACCCTTCGGCCGAGGCTCCGCCGCCCCGGGCCAAGCCCTACCTGCTGGACGAAGGTGAGTACCAGTTCCGCAACGCTCGTCTCCGGTTCGAATTCGCCCACGCCGGTCCGATATCGTTCCAGGTGACGTTCCTGCGCGAACGGCCGCCGACCGGCCGGTCCGAGTACTTGTTCGAACCCATCGTCTAGCCATTCTCGGTTTCCAGTTGCCGGTTGTCGGCTGCCACTCCGGCGATTCGTCATTCGAACTCCGGACTTCGGGTTTGGACCTATGGTAGGCCTTCTCGTCCTCGCCATCGCCCCGGCCGTTGCGCTCTTCCTCTTCTTCTACCTCCGCGACAGGTACCGCAGGGAGCCGATTGGCGTCATGCTCGTGACCTTCGTACTGGGTGCCGCCTCGCTCGTACCTGCGGTAATCACGTCGCTCTCGCTCCAGAAGTTGACCGGCTGGCGCTCGAGCACACCCAACCTGCTCCATGCATTCCTTGGCGCCATGATCATAGTCGGCCTCGTAGAAGAAGGCGCCAAATTCCTCGTCGTGCGGTTTTACGCCTATCACCGTCCCGAGTTCGACGAACCCTACGACGGGATAATGTACTCGGTAATGGCTGCCCTTGGCTTCGCGACCCTCGAGAACGTCCTCTACATCTTCTCGAACGGTGCTGGAACCGGCGTGATGCGCGCGCTGCTGGCCATTCCGAGCCACGCTTTTGATGGTGTGCTGATGGGCTACTTCCTCGGCAAGGCCAAGTTTGCCCGTAACGACCGGGTTGGCAACTGGCTTTCGACGTTTGGTTTCGGCCTAGCGGTCATCGCCCATGGGCTGTACGACTTCATTGTCTTCTCGCTCGACAAAGCGCCGCTGATGGTTCTGAGCCTGCTCACGATGGCGGTTCTCTTCTGGGTGATCTTCTTCAAGGCCACGCGGAAGCTGTCCGAGCAGTCACCCTACAAGCACCCGCAGCTGGCCGCGCTCCACCGCAACTCAGACGGCGCGGCAGTGGACGATGTGAAACCGGTCAGCCCGCCGGCCCCGCCCGACCAAACTCCTCGATAGCCGCGTCCGAGAGCGGGTGATTGCCCAGGCTCAGCAGGATATCCAGCGGCAGCGTCAGGTGATTCGCGCCGGCAAGAACTGCCTGTGTCGCCTCGTCGGCTGACTTGATACTCGCGGCCAGTATCTCCACGTCCTTGCCAGACGCCTTAAGCACTGCCGCCATCTCGGCCACCAGCTTGTACCCGTCGCCGAGTAGCCGCGTTGCCCGGTTCACGTAGGGAATCACGTAGCGCGCGCCCGCCTCGCAGGCGACGAGCGTCTGGTGCCCGCTGTAGACCGCAGTCGCGGCGCACGGAATGTCCTTTGAGAGCCTGGCCATCAAAACCACGTTCTCGGTCGTCGCCGGTATCTTGAGCACGACCTTCTCGGGCGATATTGCAGAGAACTCCCGCCCCTCGCGCTCCCGCTCCGCGGCAGTCTTCGCAGTGACCTGATAGAACACCGGCCCGGGCGAAATCGCGCATATCTGCCGGATGATCTCCTTCGGCTGACAATTGGCTTTGACCATGATAGTCGGGTTCGTGGTCACTCCGGCCAGATACCCGAGTTCGACCGCCTGCTTCACTTCCTCAATCCTCGCGCTATCCAAGAAAAGTCCCATACCTAGTTCCTCTTTGTTGTACGTTGCGGTCCTGTCGAACCTGACGAGCACGCGGCGTGAGTTGCGCAGGTCATCTGATCAGCTCCACGACCATGAACCGCCTTGAAGGCAGCAGATAGGCCAGATATGGGCTCGACGCGCACCAATTGCCGTAAGGCCGGAACCTGCCGTGAATCACCAACTGCTCTTGGCCGCCTTCTGGCAGCAAGACGGATAGCAGACACGAATCCGTAAGGACTTGCCCCGATATGCGGACGTCCATGCCGGCCGTGTCCACATCCTGCCCGGGAAGTACCAACGTGTCGCCCAGCCACACCAGAGCGCGGACCTGATACGCGCGAAGCGAACGACTCGGCCAGACCGTGTTGCCGCTCCGGTCCATCACTGCAACTCTGCCCGAGTCCTGGCTGGTCCTGCTGCCTTGGTATACGGCCAGCAACCGTGCATCGCTGGACCACGCCATTCGCGGCCGGCCATACTTCGACCATGCTGAATCATGTCGGACTGTAGCTGTGGTGCCGGCCACGCGGTCGTATATGACAAGCGAGTCAGATGTCACTACCGCGACGGCACTGCAGTGGACAGCGACCGTAGCGCCGCACGACCATCCGAATTCTCCGCTTTGCCAACGTACGCGTGCTTCGTGGTCGAACAGAACAAAGGAACCGCGGGGCGTCCGCACGACAAAGAACGAGTCGTCCGCATAGAGCAAGTCGACCGGAAGCTTGAACGGCAGCGTGCCTACAATCTCACCATTATTGTTGAGAACCTCCTCGCGCCTGCGACCGAGCGAGTAACGCAACCAGCGCCCATGCGCACCGGCACCCACGCCCTCGGGCCCGGAAAACAGCTTCCTGCCGTACCTGTCGTAGGTGGTAGATACACCGTGGTCTCCCCTCGTTACCAGCAGGTCGTACCCAGGCGATATTGAGTAGTTCACCATCTGCTGAACCTCGGATAGTGAGTCCGGGATAATGCGGTGTCTAAGCAACGGGCCCGAGTCCGTCCAGAAGCTAATGGCCGGCCACAAGTAACCGTTTCTGTGGAGCGAACTGTCGTGGGTAATGTAGACCGGCGGGAGCTCGGGACATTCTGCCTTGTGTTGCCATACCCAGTGGTTGTACTCACCCGGGCTGCTGGCGTCAACCACGAGCCGCAGATGCAAGCTGTCCCCGGAACCGACGGTGCAGGCATACAGGAGTAGCAGTGCCAATCGTGTCACAAGTTCTCCTTGGCGAACCGTTCCACAGCGTCCCGCCTCGGCATGGACGGTTCCGCGCCCATGACTGTGCAGGCCAATGCGCCGCAGGCGTTGGCGAACCGCACGGCGTCATCGAGGCTCGAGCCCTCGGCGAGCTTCACCGCCAGCCCGGCCCGGAAGGCATCCCCAGCGCCCGTTGTGTCAACGACGTTCACCTTGTGTGCCGGGAACCGGTTCAACGCGGCACGGTCAACGGCCAGCGCGCCATGCTCGCCGAGCGAGATGACCACGCCCCGTCGCGTCTCGGGCAGCAAGACCGCAGCCGCCTCTTCCGGCGTCATCCTGCCGGTCAGCATGTGAGCTTCTATCTCGTTGGGTACGATGTAGTCCATCGGCGAGGAGAACCGCTCAAACCCGTGCTCGACCGGCGCCGGGTCAAGCAGGACCACCGTTTCCTGCTCTCGAGCAATCTCGGCTGCTCTTCTCGACGTTGCCACCGGTATTTCAAACTGGAGCATCAGGATGTCGGCTGCGGCGATCGCGTCCGTCGCGGCATCTACGTCTTCGGTGGTCACACGCATGTTGGCCCGCGGCGCAGCGATGATGCTGTTCTGTCCGCTTGCGTCGATTATAGGTGAGGCAATTGCGGTTCCGGTCTCCGGGTCGCGCGTCACTTGGCTCTGGTCGATTCCTTCCTGCTCCAGCTTGGCCATGAACCTGTCTCCTAACTGGTCATTGCCGACCCGGCCGACCATGCTGACGTCCGCGCCGAGTCGTCTCGCCCCGACCGCCTGGTTGAATCCTTTTCCGCCGAGGAACATGCCGAAGTCATCGGCCAGCATCGTCTCGCCCGGCCCGGGCCGGCGCTTCACCCTGAACACAAGGTCAATCACAAAGCTGCCGACGACACAGACGCGAGGCCGGCTGCCTTTCATGTTGTCGAGAGAATAGCGGGAATCAGACGACTATCAATCGACCCTCTCCTTGTCCCTGAACAGAACGGACATGGCCACCGTAGCGATGCTGACGATAAGTGCGCCCCAGAACGCAGCCCAGAACCCGCGCACGTAGAAGTCGACATGGAACCAGTGGACGGCGACGGATGACGAAAGCCACAGGGTCAGGGCATTGATGACCAGCGTGAACAGGCCAAGCGTCAGGATGATGAGGCCGCAGGAAAGCAGCTTGAGCAGCGGGCGTATGAGCGCGTTGACGAGCCCCAGGATAACGGCCATCACCGCGTATACCCACCAGGCGTTAGGCGCGACCTTGATGCCCGGCACGATCCAAGCAGCAAGAAACAGGGCGAGCGCCGCGATCAACCAACGGATGAGAAGCTTCACGTTTCCTCCCTTGGCATGCGCCACGCCAGCCGGCCGAGCAGACACGAAGCGCAAAGCCTTATATTGTCACAAGGATACCGACAATCGGCCGACTATCAACGGCCGAAGTGCGTAATCGACTCGGCTAGAAGCCGCGAACGCGGGCCCGGAACAGCCGGGCCTCTTCCGCATCGGTGGCAAGGATATCCGCGAACCGCTCGGATTTGGCGCGACGCAGGCAGTAGTTGCCGTTGCTGATAACCAAGCGGCCCGAGATCGCCCAATCCTTCATCAGGTCCCGGTCCTTCCTGAGCTCGACATACATGCTGTCTTCGCTCAGCGGCTTCAGGGTATCCGGGTTGAGCGCGAAGGCGACAAGGACCAGTGGTTCCGTCCTCAGCATTATCCGCAGCCCGGGCGGGGTATCGAGTTTCTTCTCGATGATGTCCACGCCGGTGACGTTGCGGGGGTCGAGCGCCTGCTGCAGGTCCATCTCCGGTTCGAACCCGAGCCGGGCGGCAATGACGCCGATGCCGACGTTCTGCACCTCAGCAGGTTGGTCGCCAGCCTTGGGCGAACGCAGCATCCGGATGCGGAACGTTGAATTCTCCTGGGCCAGCACCATCTCGCGGAACGCACACCACGTCATGATCGCGGCGAGTCCGTTGCCGCGCAGCTTCTCGCGCACGCCGACATCCGTCAGGATGACGCCCTTCTCAGGCGGGTTGCGCTCAATCGAGAGCTCGCCGCAGCGTTCCTTGCCCTCGGTCAGGACGAGTTCCGCAGTCGTGCGCTGGACGTCGGTCGAGAGGCCGAACTCCTGGCCGGCCAGCTTGCCGTCAACCAGCTTGATTGTGTCGTGGTCCAGCCAGCGGAAGCGCGGTCCGATGCGGCGCGGCCGCCAGATGGTCGTCGTCGAATCGCTCGGTCGCGTCAATGCGTCGGCCAAGCCGGTGTCAGTCGATCTGTTGGTTGCCATGGCTCAGCTCTCCATCGCCGAGCCGTCGTGCACAAAATTGGTCACACCCATCCCCAATCTGCGCCCCGCGGGCGCATAGTCCTAATCTATAGAGCATCTGCTTCAGCCGTTCTTCCCGCCGAACTATTGCCCGGCCAAGCACAGGTCAACGCACCACCCGATACGCTACCCGAAGCTGGATTTATTTTAGACACCCCGGGGTCGTTGTCAATAGATTCTTTTCACGACCCGCCAGCCACTTACCGTTCTCTGCCACTGCGACAGACGCGACGTGTCGCACCAGTGTTGGTGGAGAAGTGTCGTCATCAATCGACGTTGGCCTCAGCAGCCTCTGTCGGACATTGAGCCAATCGACAATCGGAAGTGGAGTACGCGGTGTTCTCGCCCGTTGAGCAGACGACAGAAACGCCAACGCAGGTTCCTGCCACCGGGAACCTCAGACTGGCTGCTCGCGGCGCAGCCGCAGAAGCTCCTTGGAGAGCTACTCGGAAAGCTGCTCTGAAGAGGACTACCACAGCGACCGGGAAAGCTGCGGTAAGGACCGCTTGGAGGACCGCCGTCTTTGCTGGCGAGAGACCTCTCAAGTCGCGCCACAAGTCGCGTCGCAAGAGCGCCCGCAAGTCGTCCTGCAAGTGACGCAGCAAGTCACGCCCGGAGTCGCGGTTCAATTCACCTTGGCGATGCCCGTGAGAATCGCAGTGCACGTCAGGCAGCGAGTCGCATCTCGAGTCGCATCTCGACAGGCCATGCAACTTGGCCCTGGAATCTTCCGCAGAATCGGGCCGGCTATCCATCCACAAGTGCCGGTCGGAATCGCCCTGGGAACCGTTCCGGGAACGGTTCGGGAGGCGACTCCCGGCGCGTCAGCCACGACGTCTTACAAATGGGCTATTGCGGCAAGTTAATCCGGCACAACGCTTTACGGGAATCACCCAAAACAACACAACATGCAGCCGCGGACCAGCGTCAGAACGTATCTCGGCGGTGCGAAAGCCAAGGTCGCACGCGGCACGGCCTCCACGCTACCTGGCCGGCCGGTCGCCAAGCAACTTCACCTCGTCCGGTACTTCAGGACGTAGATGTCCATACGGCTGTCGTCTGCGGCGTGGTCGATTCCGATGTCGTAGACGGCACTTCCTCTGCCGAGGCCGACTATCTCGCCGCTCCACGCCTCTCCATCGCGGTCGGCGAGCGTTCTTACCCAAACGTTGTTTCCCTCCGAATCGTACTTCAGCAGAACCGTATGCCAGCCATCTCCACCATGGCCTGCGTTGGTAAAGTAGATGTTTCCTGAATCGTCCAAGTTCATGGAGCAGTAATCTGGGACCATAAAGCCGCCATAGTCACGAGGGTAGTAGGTTGCATCGGGTCTGCCGCATTGCCTATCCCACAGTTGATTCCCTAGCGAATCGTACTTGACCACGGTTATTGCGGTTCTTGAGCGACATTTACTCCAGCCAGACACGACAACGTTTCCAGCGTTGACCCCGAGGAAAAAGGGCTTGTCCTCCAGACCGTCCGGTCCATCGTACTCCCGCTGCCAAAGTGCGTTCCCGGACGAATCCATCTTCACCGTGCAGAAGTTGCACGAGGAATTGGCCGAAACGACTTCACCCGTGAGGTAGACGTTCCCCTTGCGGTCGACCTGACTAGCGCGCAGTCGTCTATACAGGTCGGTCGTCTCACCGATAGCTCGCTCCCACATCACCCGACCCTCTGGCGAGAATTTCATCACAAGCCAGACGAACGACATAGTGGTCCTAGAAGGACGCTTCTGGTTTGTGACCCAATACATATCCCCGTTGCTGAGGATGTAGAACTGGTCGTCCACCAGGGTAAGGTCAACAGCGCGCGGTCTGATATTGACTAAGCCTGCCAGCCGGCCGTCCGGCCGGTATTTGAGAACCCGCACCTGACACGTTTCTAACCTGGGAATGCCACCTACGTAGATGTTCTGGCTATCATCAATGGCGATTGACCCCCAAACGTCGCAGTTCACAAGCCACTCCGCGGTGCCGTCAGAATCGTGTTTCAACAAACAGAAGCGGCCGCCCGCGTCGCCGAGTATGTAGGTATTGCCGGTATTGTCCCATGAGATGTCAACCAACTCCATGCCCTCGTACGTCCTCTCCCACATCAGCCTCCCGAGCGAGTCGACCTTGATGAGGAATGTGCCCAGTTTGTCTTCCCACTCTCGCCCCTTCCATCCTGCGACATACACGTCGTCCGCGTCGTCAACCGATGCAGCGAGCGGCTCGTAGCGTCCGGTCCCTGTTCCGGGATATCTGAACATCCACGCCGAGTCGGGTTGAGCATAGGCAGCGGCGAAGAACCCAAGCGCGAGCACCACGCCTGAAACCGGCACTAGCCTGTGCGTCACCTCTTACCTCGTCCGGTACTTCATGACGTAGATGCCGCCGATACCTGTGGTTCCGCCAAATCCGACGTCATAGAGGGCACCTCTCTTGTCGAACACGACTATGGCCCCGTTCCAGGCTGACCCTGGCCTCTTCTTCGCCCAGACAAGCCTTCCTTGCGGGTCGAACTTCAGCAGGACCGCAAAGAGGATGAGATCCCGGCCACTGCGAGCGGCCCCCGTCCCGGTTACGTAGACATTTCCGGAATCGTCCACATTCATGGAACACGAGTTCAGTCCGTACGTGGGGTTCAGATTCTCATCCGTGTAGCCAGGGACGCTCGATGTATCCGCGCCGCCCCATTGGCTGGCCCAGAGCTTGTTGCCGAGTGAGCCGTACTTGACGACGACTATCGCCGGGGCCTGGCCGTTCTTGTTGTACATGCTCCAACCTGAGACGTACACGTTTCCGTTGGCAAGATAGAGGAAACGCGACGTGCCTTGCAGACTGTCAGGACCCATGTACTCAGCTTTCCAGTTCACTCTTCCAGACGAGTCCATCTTCATCGTGCAGAAGAATGAACGGTCCTCTCCGGTGAGATAGATGTTCGCATCCTTGTCGACCTGGCTCCAGTACAATACGCTCCAAGTACTGTCCCTGTTCCTGTAGACACGACTCCACAAGACTCGACTGTCGGCTGAAAGCTTCACGACAACCCAATGAGCGTCAGGAATCGGATTCTCAGCGCTCAGGGCTAGATATGCCTCTTCGTTCTCAAGGATGTGAAACTCGCCGTCCCAGAGGTACTTGTATCCACTCAACGTGTAGCGCATCACGCTCGCCAAAAGACCACTGGGCTTATACTTCACGACGCGCACAGCGAAGCAGGACGACGACTCCGCCGCGCCGCAAGCGTAGACATTCTGGCTGTCGTCAATAGCGATGGTTCCCAGGGCGAAGAAGCTCTTGCCCGGCTCGCCGTAGGTCTTTGCCCAGCTCATGCCACCGTCGGGTCTGTACCTCAGCATGCTGATTCTACCAGCTACTCCTGCTCCATTTGAGACTCCTGCAATGTAGATACTCCCGCTGCTATCCCTCGTCGCGCCCGCCGCCGTGAAATGGTCGTAGGTAGCGGCCCACGCAGGATGCCCGAGAGAATCGATCTTCAGCAGCAGAGCGTCGAGACGGTCTTCCCCCTTGTGCGACCAACCGACGACGTATACGTTGCCCGTATCGTCCACAAAGGACGTCAGAGGCTCATGGCAGCCGTTCCCCGCGCCGGGGTATCTGAACAGCCAGGCCGTGTCAGGCTGCGCGAAGGCCGCAGCAGAGAGCAACAGCAAGAGCAGGACGGACGTAGGCCAAGTGCTGTCAATGGCCTTGCAGGGCGTTCCCATACGCGAGAAGATATGTCGGGGACAGTCAGTAGTCAAGCCGAAGCAGGGCCGGCAGACGGAGGTTGAAGGAAAGGGCTGCAGCAGGTAGAATCCACTCTCCATGAAGTATCGCACTCTCGGCGCGAGCGGCATCAAAGTGCCGGCCCTCGGGTTCGGCTGCATGCGCCTGCCGCTCCTGCCCGGTCGAAAGAACTCGAAGCGCCGTTGTGCCGTTGACGTGCCGGAAGCAGTGCGGATAATGCACTACGCCTTCGAGCATGGCGTGAACTACTTCGACTCGGCCTGGGGCTACCACATAGGTTGGAGCGAGCCGGTGCTCGGAAAGGCGCTCGTCGGACTACCCCGAAACAAGGTGATGGTCACGACAAAGATGCCGGTCTGGCTGGCAAAGAAGTCGGCGGACTTCAAACGACTGCTCTCGACGCAATTGCGCCGGCTCCGCACCGACTACCTCGACTTCTACCTGCTGCACGCGCTCAACGCCAAGTCGTTCGAACGCGTTCGCCGGCTGGGCGTGCTCGATTTCCTCGACTCGGCTCTGCGCGAAGGTCGCATCCGGCACGCGGGATTCTCCTTCCACGACGGCCCGGCTGCATTCCGGCCGATCGTCGACGCCTATGACTGGACCACCTGCCAGATAC
>CAZVCQ010000055.1:0-11174 GCA_964626085.1 uncultured bacterium | reverse complement strand
ACTCTGAGTAGACGTGAAAGACCTCAAATCACCCACACAAACACGCGAAGACCCCGTCAACGGTCTGCGGGTGATAGATGTGTCTGACCCGGCAAACATGCAGGAGGTTGGTTTCTATGACACGCCAGGCTTGGCCCAAGGTGTTGCGGTTCAGGGCAGCTATGTCTATGTGGCTGACTGGAACAACGGTCTGCTGGTGATTGACGTGTCTGACCCGACAAACCCGCAGGAGGTCGGCTTCTACGGCATAGCCAGCTACGCCCAGGGTGTGGCGGCCATAGGCAGCTATGCCTATGTGGCATACGCCGCTTACGGACTGCAGATTGTCGAGTTCTACGGAGCGGGAGTGGAAGAAGCGCCGAACGCCGAGGTGCGAACGCCGAACGCTCCGACCGTCGTCCGCGGCGTCCTGTACCTCGTGGAGAGCACAAGCGCAAGCCCAATCACAAGCTGCCTGATGGACGTCAGCGGTCGGAAGGTACTGACCCTGAGGCCAGGGGCGAATGATGTGCGGGCGCTGGCGCCCGGGGTCTACTTTGTGTGCGAAGCGCAAGCTCAAGCCCAAGCTATCCGAAGAGTTGTGGTGACGAGGTAAGGCAGTGGACTGGAAGGAGGATTCATGAGGACCGGGTCACTGTTGCTGGCTCTTCTGCTGTTTGGTTCGCAGTACGCTCAGAGCACGGAACGGGTCCGGGACCGGCTGGCTCCGACGGTCTGTGGCCGACGTATCGCGACGGAGTCTGCCGGGCTGTGCGAGCAGGGAAGGCAGGGAACGAACGATGATCGGCTCATGATCTACCTGCGGAGAGCCACCGGCAGTCTCACGGTGCAGGGTTATGCCAGTTGTGATACATACCAAGTCTACTTCCACGTGCCGATTTCCTTTCACGAGCAGGCGCCGGTGCTACTTGAGATAACGTGCCCACAGATGATCGACTATCGCTTCGTCCAGCAGGACCCTCCCAATTTTCTGGTTGCGGCCAGGATGCTGAACACCGGCTACGCCGAAATCGACTGGACGGCCTGGGTGCTGGTCAAGGAGAATTCCTATCCGGACTTTCCTACCTACGTGCCCATCCCGACGCCAAGCGAACTGCCGGACTCGGTCCGGCAGTGGCTGGACACCACCGACTGCTGCCAGGTTTCGGCCCCGATTGTGCAGTTCACGGCCGACTCGCTCCGCGACACTACAACCAATCTGGTGAAGCTCGTCCAAGACGTCTGCGATTTCTGCTACGACATCCCCTCGGGGCTCCCCCACCAACCCTATGCCTTTGACGCAGTGTATGCGCTGAAGTGGGGCAACAGCTGCACCGGGCACGCCCACGCCGCAGCGGCGCTGCTTCGGGCGTGTGGCATTCCAGCTCGGACCCTGCTGAACATGCCGGTCTTGGATAACAGCTACGACATGCACTGGATAATCGACTACTACGTTCCAGGCTATGGCTGGGTTAGAATGGAAAGCTCAGGCGGGGTAAGCCGGATGCAGCCTCAGGACGAGCTGGTCGTGCGAGCCTGCAACCCGAGCGACGAGTGCCCGGTCTGGTTTCCGTGCGCGATCGATGCCGAGTGGCATACGTCGGACACAGCATATGGCATGTGGTACCCGGGTTGGGGGCGCGCTCACAACGCCTTCGCCGTCCTCCAGCTCAGGGACTCCAGCGAACGAGTTGACTACGCGATTGCGCTCACCGACTCGGTCTACGGTCTCTACTCCTCTTGCTGGGGCATCGGTATGACCGCCGCCGAATCCGCCGCCTTCCTGGCGGGACTAGGTCATCAAACGACGGCGTTGGAGCGAATTCAAGCGCGGGACCTGCCGGGCTATCTTGCCGAGATGCGGCAGGCCCTGCTTGACTACCAGGGCATCAACTTGACTCCGGTCGAGACTCTGTACTCCGAGGACTTCGAGACCGGGCCTGCAGGCTGGACCCACGGCGGAGGTCAGGACGAGTGGGAACTGGGCGTGCCGACCTACGGGCCGGCAAGCGCGCATTCGGGCCAGAACTGCTGGGGCACGAATCTGGATGGTCCTTACGCAAACAACGACGACTGCTGGCTCAAGTCGCCGCCGATCGATCTTTCGGGTCTTGCGTGCGCCGATCTCAACTTCTGGATCTGGAACTCGGTCCAGGATGTTTATGGCCATGTATACGACCCGGTCTGGGTCGAGATCTCCGTCGACGGCGATACGTTCCGCCTGCTTTCCAGCAGGATGGGCGGAGTGAATGACGATCCGGAGATACCGGCAGTCGGTGGTTGGAGCCACATGTTTCTCGACCTCGCCCAGTACTTAGGGGACACTGTGCAAATCAGGTTCAGGTTCCGGTCCGACGGCAGCGTTGTTTTCGCGGGCTCCTACATCGACAACGTGGGAGTCAGCGGCCGGCGCGCCAGTGCGGGCATAGCGGAGACTCGCGTCGTGGAAGTCCGACCGGCGAACCGGCTGCCGACTGTTACCCGAGGGGTGCTGTTTCTGCCGGGCGACCGAAGACCGGTGACCGGAGACCGGGCAGCGCTCCTCGACATCGCGGGCCGGAAAGTGATGCGGCTCAAGCCGGGCGCGAATGACGTGCGCCATCTGGCACCCGGTGTGTACTTCTGCCGTCTGACGGCAGGCTCCGCATCGTCAGCCGAGCCGGCAGCGATAGCCAAGGTCGTGATACAGAGATAGCCGCGCCCCGGGCGCGAGTCTGCAGTCGCCGGTTTGCAGTTGCCGGTATCGGATATCCGACTTCTGACCTGGCCGCCAGCCGTAGGCCTTTCCCTCCGTGCCCGCAAATCTGCAATCTGGAATCTGCAATCGGCTCACCGCGAGCCTCTCCCCTCCCGCATCTGACATCTGTAACCGTACGGTAACACCCTGTCACCGAACGGTTACACTCCTGGCTTCCCGCTTCTCGTAAGTCACGCAGCTGCGAACCGTCATTCTCTGGCATCAATAATGCACGCAGGAAGCCCATGCTCGAGCCGTCGCGTGCCTCGACGGACGCAGTCCAACCAATGACCCGGCGCGGAGACGTTCCCCCGGGGTCATGGGGCTTGGCGCGAAAACACCGGGAAGGTCTCTGATGCTCAGTTACTACGTCAGCACCAAGACTGCCCGGCTCTACGATTCTGCCGGCGGCGAGGGCTATGACATGGTGATGATCCATGGCGACGAGGTGTTGGTTTCCACGACCCCGGACTTCTCTTCGGGCCAGCGCATCGCCGCGGAGTTCCGCGGCCGACAAGGCTTCGTGAAGCAGAACCAGTTGAAGCAGGAAAGCGACCTGGAAATCTACTTCATCGATGTCGGCCAGGGCGACGCCACGTTCATCGTCACACCGGATCGGAAGCACATCCTGGTGGACGGCGGGATCGATAACCGGGCTCTCGGCTTTCTCGCCTGGCTCTATCGCCTGGACCAGCCCGGCAACTCGGTCGACATCGACCTGCTCGTCCTGAGCCATGCCGACAGTGACCACCTGAAGGGACTCAACCCCATCGTTGAGCACCCGGCCATCCATGTGAAGCAGATCATCCACAGCGGCATCGCGACCTTCCGGGAGGGCACCCGGGCAACCACGCTGGGCGACCTTGACGCGACCGGGACGTTCCTGGTTACCCGACACGACCGGATGGCTGACCTCGCTCCGTCGGAGCTGTCGGTTGAGTTCAGCGCCTGGCGGAGCGCGGTGGTGAACGAGAACTGCGCCTACCGGGCGGTGAGCGCGGCCGACGCAACCTGGGACCTCGACGACAGCGACATCCGGATTGAAGTGCTGGGCCCTCACCTGGAGCCGACTCCGGACGGTGGCTCGGGGTACCGTTGGTTCGATACCAAGTCCCAGACTATCAACGGACACTCGGTGGTGCTCCGCCTGACCTACCGGGATGTGGCGTTGATGTTGCCGGGGGACATCAACATTCCGGGGTCCAGGCACCTGCTTTCGGTCCCGGCAATCGCCGCCAGGCTGAGCGCCCAGGTACTCAAAGCCCCCCACCATGGCAGCCACGAGTACTGCGCGCAGTTTCTGGAGGCCGTTCGCCCCCAGGTATCGGTGGTCTCCTCCGGCGACAACCCTGACCACGGACATCCCCGGGCCAACTTCCTGGCGGCCGTGGGACGGAATTCACGCTCGCCGGAACCGTTGCTGTTCGCCACCGAGATCGCCGCGACGTTCGTTGAGGCTGGCGACGGGCTTCCTGCCGGTGCGCCAGGCGACCTGGCCGAACTCGACTTCTCCGACTCCGGCTACAATGTCGTGGCCCGCAAGCTCTTCAAGCAGCGCCTTCCCGGCATGATCAACGTCCGCACGGACGGGCACGACCTGTTCGCCGCCCGTCGGGTCAACGCCTCCTACAAGTGGGAGGCCTACGGCCCGCACCGGGCCGCGCCGCTTCAGGGCTGATCTCCATCTCTCCCCTTTCCAGCGTCGCGCGGTCGCCCGGTCACCGCGGCATTCAATGGCTGGAAGGTCGATGCCGCACCCGCTCCAGCACCAGCAAGACTCATCTGTTTCTCACGACAAGCACAAGAACCGGGAGTGTGCTGGTCAAATGGAAGGATCATTCCGGTTGTCGCGTGCCTTGACCGGATGGTACGCCCCTCATATACTTCCGCACTCAATGCCGCGCTCGCAGCGAGTCAGTCGCACCGCAAAACGGTCGAACTCCGACAGCCGCATATGGCTGTTCGTTGCGCTCGCGCTGACGTTCGCGATGCGACTCTGGTTCGTCCTGAGCATGCGGGGCCAGCCATTCTCAACCATGGGCCCGCAGTACATGGATTCGTACTACTACCACACATGGGCAGTCGAGATCATCTCCGGCAACTTCTGGGGCTCGGACGTCTTCTTCCTGCGGGCGCTCTACCCGTACCTGCTAGCCATCCTGTACTCCCTCTTCGGCCAGCACGTCCTGCCGGTGCAGCTATTCCAGACCCTGCTCGCCACCGCCTCCTGTTTCCTTCTCTACGACACGACCCGGCGCATCTTCGGCAATCGACCCGCGATTCTCGCGTCATTCGGCTTTGCGTTGACCGGCATTCTCGTGTTCTACACCGGAACCCTGCTGTACGTGGAAATCACGGTCCTTCTCAGCCTGCTTTTCGTTTGGCTCCTGCTCGTCGCAGGCAAACGTCTCTGGCTGTGGCTACTGGCCGGTGTCAGCTTCGGCCTGCTGGTCATCTGCCGGCCTGAACTGCTTGTGGTGCTGCCGTTCATCCTGCTTTGGCTCTGGCGTACTCGATTCGCCAATCGCCAATCGCCAATCGCCAATCGCTCTGCTCTTCCGGCGCTGGCGCTCGCAGCGCTTGTGGTCATCTCCGTCGTGCCGGTCCGGAACTACATCGTTGCCCGCGACCCGGTGCTGTTTACCGCCCACTCCGGCGTCAACTTCTACTACGGCAACAACCCCTCGGCCGACGGCACGTGGCATCCAACCGCCGAACTTGAGCGCAGCCCCGGGTTCTCGCACGAGCAGCAGAAACGGGTCAGTCGAACCATCGATGGTCGGCAGGTTCGCTGGTCCGAGGCGTCGGCGTACTGGCTCGGCAAAGGCCTGCGCTTCATCACGACGCAGCCCCTGGCCTGGCTCAAGTTGCTTGGCCGCAAGTTCCTGCTCTTCTTCAGCAACTACGAGGTGCCGAACGATTACTACCCGGAAACCGCCCGCGCTTCCTCGCTGCCGCTCAGGCTGGCCTTCGTCAACTTTGGGCTTGTGCTTGCGCTTGGGCTCCTCGGCATGGTCTGGGCATGGCCCAAGCGCGGACAGGCGCTGCCCGCGTATCTCTTCGTCGCCGCGTACCTCGTATCCGCCCTGCTGTTCTACGTTCTCTCAAGGCTGCGCGCGCCGGTCTTTCCCTTCCTGCTCATGTTCGCTGGATACGGTCTGAGCGAACTGACGGAAGCAATGAAGCAACGCAGAACCATGCTGGCCGCGCTGGCGCTCGCCGCAGGATTCGCGGTCTACATCGGCTCGAGCTTCGCTCCGGTCAACAAGCAGTCCCATTCTGCCCAAGCCTGGACCCAGACCGGCAACATCTATCTGGGCCAGCGCAAGCGCGGCCCGGCCATCGAGGCGTTCCGCCGCGCGCTCAAGATCCAACCTCTTGCGTACGCTACCCGCTACTGCCTTGTCCTGGCTCTTGCCGGCTCCGGAGAGACCAAACAAGCCGAGGCCGAGCTCTCGCAACTGACGCGAAGTGCAGCGTCGTCTTCCGAGGGACGGGCCCTAATCCGTCTCGCATCCGCCCGCCTGGCGATCGCCCGCAGCGACTTCGCGCAGGCTGTCGCGATCTACCGCTCAGCTTTGACGGAGAACCCCGACGACGTCGAGGCGAACTACATGCTCGGGCTCGTGTACATCAGCATGGACAGCCTCGTGCAGGCTCGCGAACGATTGTCCCGGGCCGTTGCGCTCGAGCCCAGGCAGGAGCCGATCCGTGACGCCCTGAAGGCGGTCGAATCACGCCTGCAGCGGCAGCAGCAGACCTCGGGCGCCAAACCCCAGTGACCACTCCCACTGAGAATGACCAATGATCAAGTGCCAATTCCCAATCAAGCCCCAATGGATGAAATGACGGAAACTGGTCAGATTGTGGCTTGGTCATTTCCGGGTTGAATGGTCATTGGGACTTGAGAATTGGGCCTACCGCCTCGCTTCGCTTGACATCAGGCAGGCGCATCACTACAACTAGTCATGCCCGCGGTTGAACCCACTCACCGCTGGCGGCTTCCCGCGCCGCCTGCCGCAGGCGTTTCCTCTCTCAGCCGCGAACTCGAGCTTCCGGAGCTTGCGGTCGACCTGCTGCTCCGTCGCGGCTACTCCACTGCCGATGACATCCGCGCGTTCCTCGACCCATCTCCGGCCCGGCTGCGCAAACCTGACCTGCTGCCCGACATCGCCCCCGCGACCGAACGCATCATCGCGGCCATCAGTCGCCGTGAGCGCATCCTCGTCTACGGCGACTACGACGTTGACGGCGTGACCGGCACGGTCCTCCTGGTTTCAGTCCTTGGCCGGCTCGGCGCCGATGTAGTCTACTATCTGCCGCACCGCGAAGCTGAAGGCTACGGCTTCTCGGCAAAGGGTCTCGAGTTCGCGGTCGCGCAGGGCGCCAAGCTGATTGTCACGAACGACTGCGGATCGAACGACCACGAGACACTGGCCGCAGCCAGGGACGCGGGCATCGACGTCATCGTCACGGACCACCATGAACTGGCAGGAGCCAGGGACAAAGGACAAGGGACAAAGGACAAAAGAGGACTGCCGCCTGCTGTCGCCGTGGTGAATCCGAAGCGGACGGATTCGGAGTACCTATTCCGCGAGCTGGCTGGAGTCGGAGTCGCGTTCAAGCTTGCCTGGAGCGTACTCTCAGCCCTGAAGCGCCCGAGGGAAGAGCTGACCGATCTGCTCGACCTCGTCGGCCTCGGCACCATCGCCGACATCGTGCCGCTGGTTGATGAGAACCGGGTGCTCGCGCGCATCGGTCTCGGCGCCATCCGGCGCAGCCCGCGGCCCGGGCTTCGGGCACTGCTCAAGGTCGCCGGCATAGCGGACAAGCCCCTTTCCGGCTACAGCATCGGGTTCATGCTCGCCCCGCGCATCAACGCCGCCGGCCGCGTCGGCCACGCCGAGCTGGCCGCGCGGCTGCTTCTGACCGAGGACGAAGCCGAAGCCGCCACACTGGCAGCTGAGCTCGACCGCCTGAACCGCTCCCGTCAGTCGCTCGAAGAGAAGATCCTCACGCAGGCAACCAGGCTGGTCGAAGACGAAGGGCTCGCCGACCGCCGGGCGATTGTCGTCGCCGCCGAAGGCTGGCACGAAGGCGTCATCGGCATCGTCGCGGCCAAGCTGGTCGACCACTTCTCGCGCCCCTGCATCGTTGTCGCTCTGAAGGACGACCGGGGCAAAGGCTCGGGCCGCTCGGTCACCGGCTTCAATCTCCACGCTGCCCTCTCTGCCTGCTCCGGGCACCTGCTCGCATTCGGCGGTCACAAGTACGCGGCGGGCCTGAGCCTCGCACGCGAGAGCCTGCCCGGCTTCAGCTCGGCCCTGGCCGAGTACGCAGACGGGTTCCCCGAGGAGGTTTTCGAACCGACCCTCCACATCGACGCGGTCGCGCCGATTGAGCAGATTGACGACGCCTTCGTCACCGCGCTTGAGAGGTTCGAGCCGTTCGGCCCGGACAATGCCGCCCCGCTGTTTGCCTCGCTCGGCCTCGAAGTCGTCGGCCTTCCGCTGATAGTCGGCAGGAATCGGAATCACCTCAAGCTCAGGATTCGCGCCGGCGAGCGCACGCTCGATGCCATGGCCTGGGGCCGGAGCGCGGAAATCGTCAACCTTGAAGCCGGTACCGGAAGTCGGCTCGATGTATGCTACACGGTCGGACGCAACACGTACGGCGGCCGCACATCCACGCAAATCACGCTCCGTGACTTCCGCACAGCCGAGGGCAATGACGAAGTCCGAAGCGCGAATGACGATTCAAGCTCGAAGCCCGAATGACAGAAACTCAATTCTGCCTTCTAGTATCTGCATTTTGACCTCTGAACTATCCGGGTCATGACTACCTGGCAGCTCAAATCCTCCGACGGTGTGGAGTATTTCGAGTACTCCCCCGACCGGCGCCTCCTGCTGGCTTTCTTCGCTCGCAGCGGCGGCATGTCGCGCGGCGCGTACGAGTCGCTCAACACCTCGTTCGCAGTCGGTGACGATGTTCAGAACGTCAAGGAGAACCGCGCGCGGGCTCGGCGGGCGCTCGGGCTAGCGGCAATCATCACGGTGAAGCAGACTCACTCGGATATGGTACTGGCCGTCGTCGACGAACATACGCCCCCAGGGACACTCGGAGGCGACGCCTGCATCACCGACCGCGCCGGATTCGGCCTCGGGCTGAAAGTTGCGGACTGCCTGCCGGTATACATCTACTCCGCGTACTCAAGCTGCATCGGCATCGCCCATTGCGGCTGGCGCGGAACCGCCGCCCGGCTCGCGGAAAAGACCGCGCGCCAGATGTCGCGCCGCTTCCACGTGCCGCTGCCGGACCTGAGATTCGCCCTCGGGCCCTGCATCTGCCCGAACTGCTACGAAGTCGGCGACGATGTCCTCAGAGCATTCAGCCGGAGTTTCCCGTTGCCGGACAGGTTCCTCTCGCCGGTCGCGTCGAACAAGGGTACCAAGTACCACCTCGACATTCGCGCCGCCAATCGCTGGCTGCTTGACGAGGTGGGACTCCTGGAAACCAATTCCATTGAGCGCTGCACATTCGAGGACGACAGGCTCTTCTACTCCGCCCGCCGGGACAAGACCACCGGCCGCAACCTCGCCGTCATTGCCCTCAGTTAGATCCAAACAACCAGCCAGTTCGAAGAGCACCAACCACAGATGAACACCGATGAACGCAGATAACACACAGCGTTGCCGTGAGCGAAGCCGAAGGGTCTCATCAGACATCCGCAGATCACGCAGATGCTCGAAGAACGAGGCCTCTTTGTGCCTCTGTGTCTTTGTGGTAGGTTCCTCTCTCGGTTCTGCGGATGGTAATTGGGACCTGAGGCTTGATCACTGACTGGAAACTGACAATTGATCACTGGAAACTCACGGCGCAGCCGCGGCCCCGACTTGTGTCTTTGTGGTCAGCCGGTTTGAAAGAGAGAAGCCGGAGTTGAATATCTCCGGCTTTCCCTGCGTCCTTCGGCCAGTGCCGATGGACTCATCGGGATATGGGGCTCTCGGGAGCCCTCGTACGATTATCCCTCAGAAACGACCATCGGTCAACTGCAGCATTCGGCCTGCCGTACCAAGGTCTGTGCGCTACGGCTTCGGTTGGCTTTGGCTGCCCCCGTCAGACGGAACGCCGATGTCGAAGACGTTTGTGCAGATCCTGGCCAGGACCCTCGGGTCGCGGCGGCAGTGCCACTTGCGCCGGAGTTGGCGGTCGAGGCCGTCGAGGGCGAGTTGAGCCGGCACGGACGGCTCCCCGCGAGAACGCAGAGCGGCGAACTTGCGGGCTGATCGAAGCTCCCGAGCCTCAACCCGAGCTCACTGGTCATCGGCAGGCCGTCAGTTCTCCGGTTCAGCCATTGCCTACAGATTTGTGTGCTACAACGCACACCCCCCGGCCCGCCAATCCGCGTCCTAATTTCCCTATTCTCAAGCCTCTAGCTCCGATTCCCTTTCCGACCCCTCCTATACCCCATAGCTATCCCCGTGGTCTCCGAAGTCACGTCCTGAGGAATCTCCCGAGGAACGACGCGGGCTACTTGTTCGGCTATTTCCACAGCTACTTCTTCCGCTACCTCGCGAGGAACGACCAGAGCTGCTTGTCGGGTTCCTTGCCGAGTAGCGAGTTGGGTTCCGTCCCAAGGTCCTTGCCGAGTCGCAGTCCACATTCCCGTCCGAGTTCCTTCCCGAATCCTTCTGCAGACAACCCCGCAACCAACTTGCCGAGGTTCTTGAGGAGTAACGAGGAAGGTTCCGGCGTACGCCGCAGCGAGGAAGGTGGCGAGGACGCAAGTGCGCACTGCCCGACAGGGGCCGCTGAGGCCAGGTCCGAATGACGCACTGTCAGACGGAGGCCGTCGGGGCCAGTGACGAAAGGAGAGACGCGGCGCGGGAGAACGCGCCGCGTCAGAATCGCAGTATTACTGGTGTCTAGGAAGCTACCAGCGGTAGTGGGCGAAGGCGCGGTTAGACTCGGCCATCTTGTGCGCGTCTTCCTTCTTCTTGACCGCCGCGCCCTGGTTGCGGCTGGCGTCGAGCAGTTCGGCGGCGAGCCTCTGGATCATCGTGTGCTCGTTGCGGGCCCGGGCGGCCATGATGGTCCATTTGATGGCAAGGGCGTCGCGCCGCTTGGGCCTGACCTCCATCGGGATCTGGTAGGTGGAGCCGCCGACGCGGCGCGGCCGGACTTCGAGCACGGGCTTTACGGCGCTCATCGCCTTCTGGAACACGGCATAGCCGTCTTCCTTGGTCTGTTCCTGGACCAGGTCGAGCGCACCGTAGAAGATGCGCTGGGACGTGGTCTTCTTGCCCGCCCACATCAGGTTGTTGACGAACTTGGTGACAAAGGTCGATCTGTAGCGCGGGTCCGCGGCTATCGTCCGCTGTTCGGCAGAGTGTCGTCGTGACATACTCGCCCCTTACGACGCGGCGCCCGGCTTGGGCCGTTTGACGCCGTACTGACT
>CAZVCQ010000054.1:0-11184 GCA_964626085.1 uncultured bacterium | reverse complement strand
GAACTTGATCTTCATCGTCCCGTAGTCCTTGACCTTGATGTTGAAGTACAAGTCCTCCGGGAGCTTGGTGACGTCGAGCGTGTCTTTTAGCATACCTTTTGCCGCCGGGGGCGGGGTTGCGGTCATAGCTGCATTGGTGTCGGCCGGCGCGGCCTTCTGAGTTGTGTCAGCAGCCATGGCCGGCGGCTCGGTCGGGGGCTGGGCTGCCGGCTGCGCGGGCTTGGGTGTGCCGCAGCCGACCACCAGCAACGCGACGGTGAGTGTCAGGAACCACTTCATGTGAACGGACCTCCTTTTGAGAATGACGAATGACGAATTCCTAATGACGAATCCCGGGACAACCGGCAATCGGAAGTCACAGCCCCTCGCATCAATTTCTCTCTAGGGCCGGGCGACGACGAACTTGTGCTCCGACGTTCCGGTGGCTGTCTCCAGACGGGCCAGGTAGACACCGGGCGCAAGGCCGTCTACCGGGACTTGGGACACAATCCCGGTTCCTCGGCGGAATCGGGCTATGTCCTGCGTCTGAAACGAGTAACATTTTACCACCCGGCCCGAAATGTCAATTATTTCCAGCCGGCGATACCCGGGCGGTGCAACGATGTGCAGCACCCGGCCTGCCGGGTTGGGGAAGACTGCGAACGAGGGACGAGGGACGAAGGACGAGGGACTCAGCAGCGCGGCAGGGGATGAGCGATAGGCGACGGCGTCGAGATCGAGGCCGGCTTTCGGGTCTGAGGACGAGCCGGTTGAGTCGCAGACGATGCGCAGGTAGCGGGCTGAGTCGAGTCCGGATGAGCCGATGTCGAATGAGCTGGTGCCGTTAGCGTGGCCGAGGCTGGTCCAAGGGCCGTACCAGTCGTTTCCGGCGTAGAGCCAGTACCCATCCGTGACGCTGTCGGTGTCAAAGACTGTAATGTCGTTTCCGGGAACGTTGTGGATCCAGCCTGAGAGGCGAACCGTGGGGCCCGGGACACGATCCGAAATGTCGGACATTTCGGTCATGTCCCTGCGGCCGGCACTGAGGCAGACGTCGCCTGTCCGGCCGAGCGAAAAGCTGCTGCCATCGGGCGCACCCAGCGCAAATGTCGACGTCGTCGGCATGACCTTGTTCGGGTCGCCGTGGTTCAGCCAGACCATCTCCTCGACATAGATGTTTCCGGAGGTATCGGGAACGAGGTCGAAGTCCGCACCCGCCGTGCCGCCGGCCGGAACGACGACACCGGTCACTGTCTTGGGCCGGTAGCCCTGTGCATGCGCGGTGAGCGTGTACGCGCCGGCCGGCAACGGCTTGTGGAAATCGCCAACAGCCGGGTCGGAGTAGCAGTCCCAGCGCAGCGGGCTGTCAAACGAGATACGGGCATAGAGCGGCGAGCCGGTCAGTGAGTCGCGGACAGCGCCATTGATACCCCGGCGGCAGGCTCGAATAGCGCCGAGCAGGGCGCGGCGGTTGGCGATGCAGATTGAGTCGATTCTAGCCTGCTGAGATGGCTGCCTGGTCTCAATTGTGTAGGCGATATTGCCGAACAGGCCGAAACTCGCATCCTGGCAGGAGCCATCCACTTCGTACCAGCGGTAGCCGTTGATGGTGTCAAGCTGGGTCGTGCCTGAGCCGTAGGTCGAGTCCATGTACTCGACCGCCAGCGTGACTATCAGGTTCGAATCCGGCGGGTCGGACGGGTGGTTGTCCCAGAGGTAGTTAACGTAGGACGCGACCGAATGGTACTCGAACTCGATGGCGATGTTGTTGTCGATGCCGTGCTGCCGGACAAGGCGGGTTTCTTGTTGCGAGAACGGACTCGGGCTGTTGCCTTCGCCGCTCCAGCGATAGCCGTAGTCGCGGTTGAGGTCAACCCCGTTCGCGTTGGTGCGGTGGTTGACGACGTGTCCGTCAACATTGACAATCGGGATGACCCAGAGCTCAGTCGAATCGACCAGGTTGTGGACTACCGTGTTGGTGTCGTAGCTCGCGAGAACGTATTGCAGGAATGAGAGTGCGATTTCGCTCGCAATCTTCTCATCGCCGTGGTGCGGGCCGACGATGCGGAATTCGGGTTCGGTTTCCTCGGTCTGCGGGTTGTCGGTCACACGCATCATCAGGATGGCCCGGTTCTGCACCGAGAAGCCGAGCGTCTCGAGTCGGCAGATGAGCGGGTAGTCGCCGGCCAGATCTACCATGGTAGAACAGACCTGCGCGTAGCTGCGGTATCCGAGCAGGACCGAATCGACCCAGGCCTGGTAGTCATCCAGCGTGATTCGAGGGGAATAACCGAGCATGCTGAGTCGCCCCAGCTCTTCATCGGTCGCCACGATGGTGACCGTGCTGTCGGTGACGCCGTGAATCTCGAGTCCGCGCGGCAGGACGTAGACCGAGGCGTGATTCAGGAGCGGCACCACGGCCATCCGCTTGGGCGCGCGGGCGATATCGCCCTGAAGGCCAAAGAGCAGGGACACAGCTACGATTATGCTCAAGGACAACTAGTCTAGCAGGATGAGTTTCAGGGTCAAACTTCCTTGCGGCGAGACGGCGCGGAGCAGGTACGCCCCGGCGGGCAGGAACCGGCCCTGCTGGTCGCGGCGGTCCCAAGACAGGGAATAGGGAATAGGGGATAGGGAGTAGGGAACGGCAAGAGTGCGGACGAGGGAGCCGGAGACGTTGAAGACCTGCAGGGAACGTACTTCGGCGCCGATGATGATGCGAACCGGCCCACGGCAGACCGACGGGGCACGGAGCTCGATAGGCAACGTGGCCGAGCTCTGCCGGTCCTTGATACCGAGCGGTGGCTTGTCGAACAGGATGGTGGTCCAACTGGTTGGTACGTGTTTGGTCGGGTCGGCGTTGTACACGTATTCCTGGTACCAGTTCCAACTGCCATCGCCGCCCTGAATTCCTACCGTGCCGCTGGTGGCGTCAGCCGTGACATCGAGATAGTTGAAGCGTATGTCGCCGTTGAGCTGTAGGACGACCTGGAAAGTGAGTCTGCCGGTATCCGGCAAGGGCCGGCGAGCGTCCACCCAGGTGTAGACGGCCTTGTCCGGCGTGAAGTTCTCATACACCCGGCCGCTATCGCGGACCGAGATGTCGTCCCAGAATGGTGCGATGAGGTTGGTGATACCCTCATACGGCAGCGGGAAGTTGAGGCCGGCGATGTTGTTTGAGGTCTGCAGGTAGCCGTTGCTGCAGACGTAGACCCGGACCACTGCCGTTGAGTAGAAGTTGAACTGGAACGGCAGGTTACGGCGCGACGTGCCCTCGTCGCCGTTCGGGGCCCAGTCAGTAATCAGGGTTCCGCCGCTCGGGTCGAACCACGAGAATGCCAGGTTGTCGGGTTCCTGGGTCGATTTGTAGATGTAACCGTATCCGTCCGGGTCGCTGCCCAGTGTAGTGCGCGAGCGAGCGCGGGCAGTGTCATTGTCCGGGTTCTGGTCGCCGGCGATGCTGACAGAGGCGGTGGTATGGAACACGGTCTGCCCGGGTGGCACGAAGCTGCCGAACTCGAACTGCCGGCTTGAGTCCGGCGCGAGACTGAACGCGCTGTCACCGGTGAATACCGGTAACTGGGTCATCGAATCGAGAATCGTGATGTGGGCGCCCAGGTCTTCTTCGGCGGTACCGAAGTTGCGGACCGTGATTGACACCGGACACGTCGTCTCCGGGACAAGCCTGCCCACCGGCGAGACGATGCCGGTCACACCGACGTCGTGGCTGTAGCTGGACATGTCGAGGTACTCGTTTGCCCGCAGGTGCGGCGCGGCGCCCGGATAGCCGCCCGGCACGTAGATGCGGCCGGAGGGACCTGAACCGGAACCAAAGACGCAGGACACGGATTGTGGCTTGGCGGCGCGAGCTGTCCAGTGCCTGGTGCCGCCGGAGACCGACCAAACGTCGGAGAGGGCGGAGAAACCGAAGGGGTGAAGGCTGAGGGATGAAGGATGAAGCCCGAGAGATGAGCCGGTATTCAACGCAAGCCCACCGATGACGTACAGCTCGCCGTTGGCGGTCCCGGAGGCGACGCGGCAGCGACGGAGTCCGGGCAGAGTATCAAGCTCGGACCAGATGATGACCCTGGGATTCGAAGGGTTGAGCAGGCCCCTCCACGTCCTATTGGTTGGGCCCGAATCGGTCCAGCCCGTCGCCACGAGAAGCGTGTCGCCGATGATGCCGCAGGCCATGGCTCCGAGTGGCACCGGCAGGGACGTCGCCGAGTACCAGATGTTGAGGGTCGGGTCGTAGAGTCTGACCGTGCTGGTTGGCGGCATTGAGGGATGCCAACTGCCGCCGCCAAGGACGAAGATGAGGCTGTCACGCCAGACCGCCGCGCCGAAGTCGTACAGGCCAACCGGCATGTTCGTGCCGGCAGTCCACGCGTCGGCAGCCGGGTCGTAGATTTCCACGGCAGTCAGCCCGGTCCCGAACGTGCGGCAGCCGCCGAAGACCCAGACTTTCCCTTTCAGGGCGCAGGCCTGCCCCAATCCGCGGCGCTGAGTCATGGCGGCTCGCTGGCGCCACGCGTTCGACTGCGGCGAGAACTCGCTGCACAGCCGTTCCATGGTGTCGGAAGGTGAACGTTGGCCGCCGATGGCGTACATCCGTGGCTCGGAGTCGGTCGAGATGAAGGTCGTCATGTGGAAGGCGCGCGGGCCGGGCAGCGGCGCGACTTCGAACCACTCGTTGCCGGCCGGTACTGAGCCGGCAATCGCCGTTGTCCCGGCCACCGTTAGCACCAGCAGAAGCAGGAGAGGAATGAGGGATGCCCCGCCGCGTCGAAGCCAGTCTTTGGTCAGTATCACAGGATTACATGTGAGGTTACCCGTTGGTGTCGGAAGTGTCAATAAGCGGACGCGGATCGGGTGTGAAGGGCTGGATGGGTTTCAGTCGAACCGAGGTGCGGTCTAGTAGCCCCAGCGACGGATGCGCTTGGTCCAGGCTTCGGAATAGGACAGGGTCAACATCAGGCGGCCGGCGACTTCGTCCAGAACCGAGGAGTGGCGGAGCAGGACCTCTCCCGACACGTCGAGCGAGCCGAACTTGGGGATTGGCACGCTTGTCCCAACGTGGATGCCGTTCTCAGTTATCGGGTAGCCCTCCGCGATGACGAGCGCTGTCGCGTCGTAATACCACGTCTGCCTGGAGTAGCCGACACGGACAGGATGGAGTGAGTCAACATTGTATTCGGCTCCGACTGAGCCGCGCCAGACGTTCCTGAACCCGAGACTGGATACGTCGTCACCTTGCGTGATGGTCGCGTCGTGCCAGGGATTGAGCGTCAGTCCAAGGTTGAGACCGAGCCGGCTGACCGGGTCGAACGCCGCGGCAAGGGAGAGCGAATGGGGCAGTGACAGCGCATAGGTGCGCGTGGAGTCCTGGATGACCCCGTGGACGCGCTTGTAGCGGTGCGCGCTCAGGTTCAACGGCGGCTCATAGTATCCGGCGAGCGAGAACACGCGACTCTGGAACGAGCCTCCGACCTTGAAGGTATTGCCTGCGTAGTCGACTTCGATGGTGTCGGTGGAGGTGTAGCCGCCGCTTTCAAGCTCGAACCGCCATTTCTCCCGCGAGCCGCCCATGACGTGGTTGAATTCGGCCCCGATGCAGACTTTGTCGAAGAGCGATTTGGCAATCCCGGCTCGGAGCGAGTAGATTCCGCCTCTACCGATGATGTGGCGGCGGTATGCGGTGTCGGCCAGGGATTCGGACCAAACGTCGAAGTCCTGACTGAACTTCTGGTTGATGCCGCCGTAGAAGCGCGTTCCGAAAGGCAGCGGCGTCGCGACATTGAATGCAGCGGGTCGCGCGTCGGGGAGAAGGCGGCTGTTGCCACCTTGAGTGCCTACGGTCGCCGTGCCGATTGCCGTGACGTTGAACGAGGTCTGGTTGAGGTCGACAAGGATGCCGGGGTTGAGAGTGGATAGGGCGGAGGGCTCGGCCAGCCCCGCAATGCGGGCTTCACCGGCGTGCGTGACTTCCCCAAGGCCGCGGGAGTTGAAGAAGGACTGCGCGAAGACGCAAGTACAAAGTCCAAAGGACAAAGTACAAAGTACCAACCGCAGAAGAGAGGCCGTCTGTGGAGTTTGCAGTTTGCAGTTTGCAGTTTGCATTGGTTCTACCTGAAGCGGTCCTCGGGCGGGAGAACGTACTGGATTTCGAGCCTGGGCGCGTCGGGGCCGGAGCGGGGTATGCGGAGCCGGAAGAGCTCCGACCATTCGGGCGCGGCGTTGATGAGCAGACCGTGGTTCCTAAGGGTGTCGGAGGGTGTGGTGTCGGGGGGCGGGTGGTTGGTCCAAAGCGTTTCAGGGTAGTTGACCCAGAACTGAACCAGTGAGCGGAGGTCGAGCGTTACCACGGTATCGCTGTCCGCCGGGACGTAGGAGGCCGTGTCAGTCGGGGTCGCGGCGTACCGGGCATTCTGGGCCTTGAGCAAGAATGACTCGGTCATGCGGTGGACGCCGAGGACGACGGCGTCGGCGCGGTGGTACTTGGTCTCGGGTCGGAACTTGAGGTCGGCACGGGCAATCGTGGCCTCGGCCGGAATCGAGTCGATGTTGAAGAACAGCCAGGTGCGGAATGCCACACCGGAACCGACCAGCAGGTCGAGCGGCTGCGCGTGTGTGGCGACCGTATCGATGAGGCTGGCATCGGCAATGTCGTTGATGACGCGCTTGGTCTCTTTGCCGTTGTTGGTGTAGGTAACGCGAAGCCGCGGCGCGGTCGCGGTGCTCGCGCCGGAGTAGATTGCGGCGATGCCGGTGTCCTGCGGGAAGATGCCGATGCCGCAGTTGCGGATTGTCGCCCGGCGGGCCGAATCGAACTCGACGTACCGGAAGTTGAACATAGCGCTGTCGCCGGCCAGGGTGCCGGTTGCCAACGTGTCGGACAGGAAGTCGCCGCCCGGGGTCAGCCAATGGTTGAACGAGTCGGCCATCTGCCATGAGACGCCGCTCTCCGTCCACTCCGATGAGCACGGGCGGCAGATGAAGCCCATGGTCGCCAGAGTGTCCTGCTGGTGAAGAACGAGCTGGAAGGACGTGATCGAGTCGAGGTTCATCGTGTCCAGTATCGAGAACCGGAGAATGATCCGCGATACGTAGGAGGTGTCCCGACCCAGGTAGAGAATATTCGAGCCCCCGAGCGGGACGTAGCGCGCGTAGCTGGAGGCGGAATCCGGGAGCAGCGTTGTATCGGCAGCCCCGGTCACGCGGTCGCGAAGTTGGTCATAGCCTACCGGCAGCGTGTTGCACGAGGAAGAAAGGATTACTACCATCAAAGCACCAAGGCACGAAGAGAGCATGGCCCGGATCTTGGTGTCTTTGTGTCCTGGTGGTGAGATTCTGGTTCTCATGAGGCTTGCGCTGTCTGGGCGAAGCGGTGACGGATGTGCTCGACCAGCCTGTCCTCGGCCGCGGTGGCGGCGGACCGGAGCGCGTTCATGATGGCGCGGGGTGAAGAACGGCCGTGCCCCACCACGACCGTGCCGAGCACACCGAGTAGCAACGCCCCGCCGTGTTCCTGGTAGTCCATCCGCTCGATGAACTCGCGGAGCACCGGCTTTGACAGCCAGCGTCGCATGCGGTACTTGGACTCGGATTCGAGATACTCCGCCAGCAGGCCGGTGAGGATTTCGGCAAGGCCCTCGGCATACTTGAGCAGCGCGTTGCCGACGAACCCGTCGCAGACGACCACGTCGACCGTGCCCTTGAGGATGGCGTTGCCCTCGACGTTGCCCACAAAGTTCATGTCGTGCTGCTTGAAGAGCTGGTAGGCGTTGCAGGTCGATTCGTTGCCCTTCGTATCCTCCTGACCGATGTTCAGGAGCCCGACCGAGGGATTGGCCTTCTTGAACAGGTAGCTGGCGGCGGTTGTGCCCATCATCCCGAACTGGAGTAGTTGCTGCGGCTTGGTGTCGACATTGGCCCCGATGTCGAGCACGAGGGTGCTGCCCCTGATCGTCGGGAAGAGGGCCCCGAGCGTGGGTCGGTGAACGCCCGGCACGACACCCAGAGTGGTCAACGCGAAGGCCATGATTGCGCCGGTATTGCCGGCGCTGACAACACCCGAGACCTTGCCCTGCTTCATCAGTTCCATACAGACCGCGATTGATGAGTTGCGCTTGCGCTTGACGACTTCATTGGGCGATTCGTGCATGCCGACGACTTCTCCGGCTGGGACCAGTTCCAGCCGACCCGAGTAGCCTTTCACGGTCTCGGCGTCGATGATGCCGGGCTTGCCGACGAGCACGACCTCGAGGTCCTTCCATTCATCCAGCGCCAGCGCGATGCCCGCGAGCTCGGCCGCGGGTGCGTCGTCGGTACCCATTGCGTCAAGCGCGATTTTCATCGGTTCGATCCGGCAGTGCGGCCGCGACCCGGAGCGTTACTTCCGCTCCTTCTCCTTCTCGACGAATATGACCTCTTTGCCCGCGTAGTACCCGCAATGGGGACAGACGCGGTGTGGCAGCTTCGGTTCGTGGCAGTGCGGGCAGTCCACGATAGTCGGAGCGGCCAGCTTCCAGCCGGTGCGACGTTTACGGCCACGCGTATGGGAATGTCGCCTTTTAGGTAATGGCATTTGTCCTCCAGGAATTGATTGTCACAGGCGGAGTCGATTCTACCGGCAGACGGACGGGAGTCAAGACAAGGTCGTTCCTCTGGTCGGTTGTGGAGTGGAACCGGCAGCGGCTGGAACAACTGGTCGAACGACAGGTGAAGCTATCGGTGGAACTGCGGGTAGAGCTACGGATCGAACTACCGGTGAAGCTGCGGGCCAAGCTGCAGGTCAAGCTACGGGTCAAACTATGGGCGAGGCTACGGGACAAGTTACGGGTGAAGCTACGAGTCAGGCTACGGGTCAAGCTATGGGCGAAGCTACGGAACAAGCTGCGGGTGAAGCTACAGGTCAGGCTATGGGTGAAGCTGCCGGTCAAGCTACGAGTGAGACTACGGGTGGAGCTACTCCCCCAATGACCCCTACCCTTGAATTATCGGCCTTGCCCTGTACCACAACCGGCGGATAATAGAGACGTTATGGTCCCTGTGCCGAATCCGTTCAACTGCCGTTTTTCGCATCGCGTCCTGGAAGGCAAGTGCCGATGAGGCCGCTGCCTCTAACCCCTGAAACGCAGGCAATCCTGACCCGCATCCGTACCTATGGCTGGACCCTGTCCGTCTTCGGTATGAGCGCGGGTACGGCCTGGCGGTTCGTCAAAGCCAGGGTCGAGCGTCGCATAATGCACGCCGGGGTCGCGATCATAGAAGTCAACGTGTACCGGCGCTACGTGCATGAATTGGTTAAGACGTTCCGAACCGAAACCGGAGAGCCGCTTGCCCAGGTTATCGAGCTTGTCATCCGGAAGTGGACCAATCTTGGCCTCGAGTCCGGGCTGCTGCAGGGACTGCTTGGCGACTGCTTCCTGCGCTTCGAGCAGCACGGATATGCCACCCCACAGTCACGCCTCCCGCCGGCGGAAAGAAGCGCGGGCCAAAGGCTCGGCGTCTCCCGCGTCGCTCCTACGAAAAGGCGCTCAAGAAGGGCCGCGTCTCCCGTGCCCGTCACGGTAAGGTCGAAGACCAAGCAGCCAGACAGAAAGCCGGCTCTGCCCAATCGGCTGAGATTGCCCACAGGCTCAGGCCGATTCTGGCCGCGCGCGCGATTCCCGGTGCCCGTTTTGTCAGCTACTTCGCCTTTGCCCAAGGACTCGGCCGCCTCTCTCGCAACTACTCAGCCAAATCCCTCGCCATGGCCGCGTCCGACCTTACTGACTACTATGAGGCCAAGTCGTTGGACCGCGACACGCTCCGCGTAGTCGCTTTGTGCCTCTTCGGCATCAACGTCAATTCCTGACCGCCACTCGCCCGAGCCGGACCGCCCTACATCCGCGCCAAGACAAGAGCTACCCGCATCGGCGCGGGCAGCTTTGAGACAGTGAGCTAGAAGTAGTGCTATTCGGTCAAGACGACCTTTCTGCTGAAGCGCTTGCTATCAGCGCTCAAAGTGCAGAAGCAGACGCCGCAGGCACAACTGCGCCCTCTCCTGTCTCGACCGTGGCACTTCAGTATTGAACGCGCGCGCCCGCGAGTTCAATAAATAGGGAAGTGTCCCTATTTGCTCCCGAAACGCCGGACGTTTCGGTCATGTCCCGCGGCAGGAACAGCACGTCGTGTCACTCAAGCTGAACTCGACCGTTGCGAAGTGAGCGGCATGCGACACAACGGAACTCAAGATGAGTCCGATGCAGAACCGAATCATGTGCTTCATGGTAATCCTCCTTCTTTCTTCACTCAAGCTATCTCACAACCGTCACCAACTGGCCGGCAACGAGCCTGCCGCCTGCGACGAGACGCAGGACGTACACGCCGGCCGGCAGTCGCCTGCCCGTGTCATCCGTTCCCGTCCAGCGGACCGCGCACGGCAGCACGCCCGGGCCCTGCCAGAGGCAGCAGACCTTTTGTCCGCAGGCATCGAATAGGTCAAGGGCAGCACTCTGTTCTCCGCACGGAGGCAGCGAGATGGTCGCGCTTGTCCGCACCGGATTCGTACACGTCAATTGAGCTGCTGGTGGCAGGTCCACGTACGATTCAGCCAGACCCGTGGGCGCATCACCGTAGCGCTGGGCGTATACGCTCCAATAGGGCTGGTCGAATCTCAAATCCTGCCAGCACGCAATCACACCACCATTCACATCGACCGTACGGAACAGCGGTAGGTCGTGGAACAACTGGTACTGCGAAATGCACACTCCGCTGTCCCAGCAGGCTGAGCCGGCTGCGTTCAAGTGCTGGGCCCAAATCTGCGAGGTATCGCTCGGAAGGTACCTTGGCCACGTAACGATGACGCCACCCGCAGTATCTGGGACAAGTCCGAACGAGAACCAGCTAAACAGTGAATCCCTGTCCATGATGCGTCCAGCCTCGACGCCAGTGCTGTCCCACATTAAGTGCCCGTCTGCTGACAAGCGCTGGCAGGAAACCGCGGTCCTGCCTCTTCCCCGGTCACTGAAGGCAACCAGCGCACCCCCGTCGGGAAGACCAACCGCCTTGATCCACTCCCCTGAGTAGTCCACCCAGCCGCCCTGCTGACCCTCGGCCCGACACACCGGTACACCGTTCTGCGCCCAGAGTGGATTCCCAGCCAGATGGACTGCCCCCGATTTGCTGGACAGTTTCTTAGGCGGCATTTGCTAGCTCTTC
>CAZVCQ010000053.1:6172-11521 GCA_964626085.1 uncultured bacterium | reverse complement strand
ACCTCGTGCAGGCGCCGAGCCTCGGCCGGCATGGATTCCGGTGGACCCCGGTCATCGACTTACGCTCGCCGGAGCTGCGCCAGGTCTTCCGGCGCTGGCTGCCGATGGTCCTCGGGTTCGCGACCTGGCAGATAAACTTCCTCATCAACACGTTCCTCCTGACTTTCCTGCCCGAAGGCTCGGTAACCTGGGTCAACTACGCCTACCGGATTCAGCACCTGCCCGCCGGTCTGTTCGGCGCGGCCATCGGTTCGGTCGCGATTGCCGAATTCTCGCACCAGATGGCGCGGGCCGACGTGTCGCAACTCAAAGGCCGGTTCCGTCATTCGCTGTCGCTCGTCTCGGTCCTGACCCTGCCGGCCGCGGTCCTGCTCATTGTTCTGGCGGTCCCGGTCACTCGTCTCATCTACCAACACGGCCGGTTCACCCCGCACGATACGCTGCTCACTGCCCAGGCGCTCGCGCTATACTGCACTGGCATCTGGGCCGCGGCCGCCACGCGCAATACCGCTGCCGGGTTCTACTCCTCCGGCGACACCCGCACGCCGGCCTTTGTCGCCATCGGCGTGGTCGCCAGCAACATCGTCATCAATCTCATCCTGATGCGTGTCATCGGCTTCCTCTCCTTCCCGCTGGCCGCGTCGGTCACCCAGCTTGCCAACTTCACCATCCTCTTCGCTATCCTGCGCCGGCGCACCGGCGGACTCGAAGGTCGTTACCTCGCCTCCATCGCCCTGCGAACACTGGCCGCGTCCATCCTGGCCGGCGCGGTCGCCTACGGTTGCGCCCAGGCTATCGGGCACTTCCTTCCGACGCGCCGGATCCTCTATCAAGCGGTGCAGGTATTCGTTGCTGGCGGAACCGGTGTCGCGGCCTACTACGGCCTTGCACTGCTCTTCCGCGTGACCGAGGTCAGACAGGCGGCGCGCGATGTCCTCGCCCCGCTGCTGCGTCGGCGGACCTGACACCACGGAGCCAGCGCAAAGACACGAACAGGACAGAGCAACCACGGATGAACGCGGATGAACACAGATTGAAACCGGGGCGTGTGCATGAATCCTCCATCTGTGTTGATCAGTGTCTATCCGTGGTTACCCCGATGCGACTGGAACTGGAACGGCGGAATCCGCGTCTAACTTGTTGATATGGCTGTGAAAGTACTCGGTTCCCCTGACGCGCGCGCTCCGGTCCTGATTGCCGGCTGGCCCGGTATGGGCCAGGTCGGACTAGGCGCTTGCGACTACCTGAGGCGTAAGCTGGACGCAGCCCCGTTCGCCCAAATCGACGTCAGCGCCTACCACCAGCCCGATTCCTTGACTGTAGAAGATGGACTTGGCCGGATGCCGGACCCGCCGAAGCAGGACCTCTACTATTCAAGCGAACCACCCCTGTTCATCTTCGAAGGCGATACCCAGTTGTCCGGCGAGCCCGGGTTCAAGCTCGCGGCCGAGTTGCTCGACCTTGTCCACCGACACGGTGCCGAGACCGTATTCACTGGTGCGGCCTACGCCATGCCGGTGAGCTTCCGTCAGCGCCCGGAGATGTTCGGCGCTGCCACCGACGAACACCTCAAAGCGAGGTTCGCAGCCCTCGGAGTCAAACCGCTCAAGGAAGGCAACATCTCCGGCCTGAACGGGCTCCTGCTCGGGCTGGCCGCGCAGCGCGGCATGCCGGCGGCCTGCCTGCTCGCGACGATGCCCCACTACGCAATCGAGGCACCAAACCCGAAGGCGTCGCGCGCCCTGATTCAGGTTTTCCAGCGCATCCTTAACACCAGCGTGGACATGACTGAAATCGATGACGCGGTGCGCCAGGCCGACCGGATGTTCAAAGACTTTGAGGGCAAGGTCAACGAGGCAATCCAGCAGTTGAAGAACAACCTCGGCGCGCGAACCGAAGGGCACGAAGGCGAAGGGCAGGAACCCGAGGAGCGCCCCGAGCCACCCGACCTGATGGAGCGGGTCGAGAAGCTCTTTGAAGAAGCCCGCGGCGACCGCGAGAAGGCGGTCCTTCTAAAGCAGGAGCTTGACCGCTGGGGGCTATTCCACCTCTACGAAGACCGCTTCCTCGACCTGTTCGAGAAGCAGCCCGGCAGCCCCGGCATCTAGTCCCGGGCCGACAACCGCCAGAGTTCGGAACGGACAATCCGTACATCGGGGCGATGAGATACCCCACTCATGTCACCCTGAAAGAACTCACCTTGCTGTCCGCCGCGTCTTGCCGCCACCCTCAAATGGCGTGACCGCGGAGCTGTACCTTGTCTCGAGTTGTCCTCCCGGCAGTTCTGACCGTAGCCTTCCCGGTTGCCCGGAGAATCGTTTCCCGGGCTACGCTGCCCGCCGTCTCGTCCGCGGTTGCGCGAAGCACGTAGGAGAGCATGATCATCTTCGTGCCTGAAACCCGGGCTACGCCTCAACAACCCGGACCCTTGCTACCTTTCTCAGGCCGCCGGGTTCCTCCGAAACCAGAAGAGCCACCCCGCCACGGCCGCTGGGTCGCGGTCGGGGTGATGGATGAGCCGGAAGCGTCGAATCGGACGAGGCTGTCGGCCGGGAGTTGCGGGCTGTGGGCCGTTGGCCGTCAGCGGGAGGCCGACTACTTCAAACCCGCGGCTGTTCGCAGAAGTGGCCCGGATTCCCCGACTTCAGTCGGCCGGCTTCGCGGCGAGGAAGACCTCGCACGCGACCCGGTCCGGCGTCGTCGTCTCGAAGCTCCGGGTCTCGGTCTTGAATCTCTGTTCCTCAAGCAGCCGCAGCCAGACCGCGCGCGGAAACAGGCCGGTGATGTGCCGGTCGTACTCGATGCGCACGCCGGCCTTGTCGCGCAGCAGGTAGGCGAAGTCGGTCACGACCGTGGTGTCATCCGGGTCAGGGTCCCATTCCCATTCGAGGTAGCGCAGGCTGCGCAACATCCGGTCGTGGCCGCCGTGTCTTGTCTGAGGCCGAAACGTCTCCTTGACGAAATCCGGGCAGAAGAGCGCTGCCCCGACCGGCCGGAGATGGACCCAGACGGTCTCGATCGCCCGCTTCAGGTCGTCGGCAGTGGTCATGTAGGCGATGGCGTCGTGGATGAAGACGGCGTCGAAGACCCTGCCCAGGCGGACATCGCGCATGTCACCGTGGATGTGCTCGCACTCCGGGTTCAGATTGCGGCTGACGCGGAGCATGGCAGGCGCGAGGTCGACCAGCGTCATCTCGAAGTCAGCCTTGAGGAACGACGCGTTGTTGCCGCCGCCTGAGCCGAGCTCGAGCACCGACCTGACCGGAATCCGGCTCGCTTCACGCAGGTACTTGCAGTAGAACCCGGCCTCCTCGGCATAGTCATCCGGGTTGGAGAGCAGCGGCCACCATGCCGCGAGGTCGGTGTAGAGGCGAGGCAGCGCGGTCTCGCCCTGGTTGTCAGCGCTCACTGACACGAGTGATGCCGTCCTGTGCCTGCCGGTTCCGGAGGTATCCTGATCATCTCAGCTCGGTGAACCGCCAGCAGTTGACTGTCAGCCGGCGGCCTTCCTGTTCGCGCATATGGTAGCAAGCGGCAGGAGGTTGTCAAACGCGCGAACGGTAGGTATGTCTTGATTCCGGAGCCGTTGTTTGCCGTGTAAGCGCGCGGCAAACCAGCCGGCAAGAACACGCTGCAGGAATTTCGGGGACATCGTGCTTTTCTTATTCCGAAGCGCGTCAATGGCATCAGGGTCCCGCCCCAATCCCGCCCGGCCATCGCGCTGCCGCAGGCAGCGAGTGAGCAGTCAGGAAGAGAGCAGTGAGCAGTTGTTCGGCCGCCGGCCGACAGCCAATCCCCATACCCCACTCCCCAATCCCTCTTCGTATTGACACCCCCGCCCGCGTGTCGGCCGGGCCCGCATGCAATCTGCCCTCGTGTCGTTGACAAGATTGCGGCTATCTCGTTTGCGGCCAGAGAGTTACGGCCGGCCGATGACGTGCGGCGAGTATCGGCAGAGGCGTGGCGAGATGCCGCTTGACACAAAGCAGCACGCCGGTAGAATCCGGATTGTGAGCATGCCGAGGGAGGCGGGCGGGGCAGACGAGCCTGGAGTACCTGAAACAGCAGGCTGGTTTCGCGCACTGCTCGTACCGACCACACGGAAGCGCACGCTGTTCTATATCATCACTGACGCGGTCGTGGTCTTCAGTGCCAGCGTGCTGACCCACGTTGCCGTAGTCCGTCATGCGGAACCCGGCCTAGCGTACTACACCCACGGTGTAGTCCCGTTTACGGCTGCGGCCATAGTCTTTCAGGTAGTTCTTGGCTTCCTGTTCTCAAGCTACCGGCTGAGGTGGTCCATTTTCTCCCTGGTCGACGTGCCACGTACCATTCTGCCCAGCATCGTGACCGCCATCCTGCTCGGCGGCCTTTCCGGGGCTAAGGTTTTCGCCGGCCTGACTCCGTGGTCAGCCGCAAACTGGGGGTTGCTGAGCGCCTGCGGAGTCGTCGCGGTCCGCGGCAGCCGGCGTTTTTATGTGGAGGTGGTCCGGCAGAAGTCCGGGAAGCGTGCGCTGCTTGTGATGTGCTCGCACAAAAGCTATTTCCTGCTTGATACGCTGCGGAGAATGCCGCGCTTCAACTACCACATCATCGGCTTTGTTGACCCAGAGCCGCGCAACCGGGGCACGGTCAGCCAGGGCCTGCCGGTGCTGGGTACCTTTGAGGAAATCGAGGAGGTTGTCGCGCGGCATCGAATCGAGGCCGCGTTCGTGCTCCTGAGTGCCGACCCGTCATTCGCAATCGGGGAGTTCTATCAGCGACTCCACGAACTTGAACTCGAGGTACGGCTGGTTCCGTCCATGGCGGATCTGATTGATGACCGGGCAGATATCGGCGCGCTGGAACGCATTACCATCCATGAGCTGACCGGCCAGCAGCCGGTGAAGGTGGACCCGCGCGAGATGGAGCATGTGTTTGCCGGCAAGCGCGTCATGGTCACGGGCGCCGGCGGCTCGATTGGCTCGGAGCTCTGCCGCCAACTCGCCCGGTTCAACCCGGCATTGCTGGTCCTGCTGGAACGGGACGACTCGAACCTCTTCTACGTCGATAAGGATTTGCGCACGGTCTACCCAGGACTGGACACGATGCCGTTCCTTGGCGACATCACGCATGAAGCGGACGTCAATCGGGCTTTTCAAGCGACCCGGCCGGACATAGTATTCCATGCCGCTGCGTACAAGCACGTTCCGATTCTCGAATTCCATCCGGCCGAGGCAATCCGCGTCAACGTCCAGGGCAGCCACCTGATGGCCCGCGCCGCCGTAGAGCACCACGCCGAGAGCTTCGTCTATATTTCGACCGACAAGGCGGTCAACCCGGGCAGCGTGATGGGTGCAAGCAAACGGA
>CAZVCQ010000053.1:0-6072 GCA_964626085.1 uncultured bacterium | reverse complement strand
ATTTCGACCGACAAGGCGGTCAACCCGGGCAGCGTGATGGGTGCAAGCAAACGGATCGGAGAAACCGTGGTGACGGCGATGAATGGCATGGGTGGGGTCCGGTTCCTCGCCGTTCGATTCGGCAACGTGCTCGACAGCCGGGGCAGCGTCACGACCATCTTCCGCGACGCGATCATCCGGCGCGTGCCGGTCACCGTCACCGACCCAGAGATGAAACGCTACGTGATGCGCACCAGCGAGGCCGTCTTGCTGGTTATGCAGGCGGTGGCGCTCGGCAAGGGCGGCGAGGTATTCGTCCTCGACATGGGCAACCCGGTGCTGATCAAGGACCTGGCGAAGACGATGATACGCAACGCCGGGTTGCGCCCGGATATCGACATCCCGATTGTTTTCACCGGGCGGCGCCCGGGCGAGAAGCTCTTTGAGGAACTGCTGACTGCCGAGGAAGGCACGACCGCTACAGTGAACCAGCGGATTTACCGGGCCCGCATATCGAAGCCCCGGGGCTATTCGGAAATACTCGACGATCTGCGACGCCTGGACGAAGTCGTCAATAGTGGCGACACACAGCGAATTCGAACCGAGATCACCGGGCAGGTGAGCAGCTATCGCCCCGATACGGGCTGTCTCAACGGCCGGCCCACCGCTTCCGGCCGGGCCGAGTATCCACTGATTGCGGAGATCGTGCCGACTGGGGAATCCGGGGCCGGGCAGCGGAAGTGACGCGAATCGCCGGTATCGGAAGGAACCGCGAAGCTCGCAAGCGAAGAAGGACAAGGGGGGAGTCTCAGGGTCAGTCACCCAATTCCGCCCGGCCATCTGCCCCGTCTGCCCGCGACTAGTTAACACCTAGTTCCTCGTTCGTGGTTCCTAGTACCTAGTCTTAGTTCCTGGTTCGCCACTCGATCCCTTTATCCCTCTGTCTCTCCGTCCCTGTTCATCCCACTGGACCCCTTGATTCCTTACCCCCAAAGCCTCTCATTCCCACCCATCGCTGGTTGCTGGCAGGTGCCGCGTACTGCTGCTCAATTCTACGGCAGTCCATCCCACATCAGCAGGGCAGGCAGGAAAGCGGCCCGGCGCTGCAACATCTTGTGATGCTTGTATTTGCCGCGAATAGTCCCGCCCGAGGCGTTTGGCATGACACGTGCACGAAAGGGTTACGGTATGAACACAAGGCGCCGGTGGCTAGTGACGTCTCTTGGGTTGCGGCGGCAAGAACCGTCTACCGGCACGGGACAACCGGAGGGTATGATGACATTTCGGGCAAGTGCTCCCAGCAGCGGGTCGGCACAGGAGTGGAGCCTGCTTTCACACTCGTCCGGCCAGGAACCGTGGGTTTTGGGGTTGGAAGAGTTGTTTCGCCTGCAGCGCGAAGCTGGAGATGCTGACGGTCCGGCCGGGGATCTAGCCCTGATCGAACGCTGAACACAGAGTCAGCTCGTTGCTACGGCTGATTCAGTCCGGCACAGAATCTAGCCGGCTCCGGGGGGGGGGTGGTTGCTGCGCGGCTCGCGCGAGCAACGCCAAGGTTGGAGTCCGGCAGACGGACCGCAGTGGTTCGCAAGAGAGACGCCCCGCACGGGGCGTCTCTCTCTGGTGTGGCCGGCGCTAATCCTCGTCGCGGCCAATCTGGAATAGCAGCTGTCAGGCGTGGCTCCGCCGCGAATTCTCTCATTCGGTACACAAGATCTCAGATTGACTGACCGGGGGTCGGACTGCAGCGCCGGTATCAGCGCTGTTTCTTCTGGTCCCGTTCGGCGCGGGCTTTCGCTTCCGCCTCCAACTTGGCGCGCCGCTCCGCGATTCTGCGTTCCGCTTCCTCTTCTTCTTTGCGCTCGGCTTCGGCGCGGGCTTTGGCTTCCGCCTCCAGCTGGGCCCGCCTGCGTTCCTTTTCGGCTCTGGCCTTGGCCGCGGCCTCCAGCTGCGAGCGATGCTCGGCCAGTTTGCGTTCTTCTTCGGCGCGCAGCTCAGACAGCTTCCGCTCGGCCTCCAGGCGGGCTTTGGCCTCGGCTTCCTCCTTGGCGCGTAGTTCGGCGAGCTTCCGCTCGGCTTCGGCGCGGGCCTTGGCCTCGGCTTCCTCCTTTGCGCGGCGCTCGGCGAACCTTCGCTCCGTTTCCTCGAGTTTCTTGCGTTCCTCTTCGGCGCGGGCCTTGGCCTCGGCTTCCTCCTTTGCCAGTTGCTCCGCGAGCTTTCGTTCCTGTTCGGCGCGGGCCTTGGCCTCGACCTGTCTGCGGGCGCGCTTCTCCGCGAGCTTGCGTTCTTCTTCGTCGAGCCGCTTGCGCTCTTCTTCGGCGCGGGCTTTCGCCTCGGCCTCTTCCCGGACCCGCTGCTCTTCTTCGCGCTTCCGGCGTTCCTCTTCTTCTTTCCGCTTGCGTTCGGCCTCGGCGCGCGCCCTGGCCTCGGCTTCTTCCTTGGCTCGTTGAGCGGCAATCCGTTGTTCTTCTTCTTTCCGCTTCCGTTCCGCTTCGGCGTAGGCCTTGACCTCGGCCTGCAGTTGCGCCCGCCTTTCCGCGAGTTTGTGCTCCTCTTCCTTGCGTTTGCGTCCTGCATCGGCAAAAGCCTTGACCTCGGCATCGAACCGCGCCCGCCTTTCCCCAAGTTTGCGTTCCGCGTCCTCGAGTTTGCTGCGCTCCCCCTCGAAGCGGGCATTGACCTTGGCTTCTTCCTTGTGGCGCTGCTGGGCAAGCCTGTGCTCCTGCTCCTCAAGCCTCTTGATCTCCGCCTCGGCACGCGCCCGGGCCTCGACTTCCTCTCGGACGCGTTGCTCGGCGAGCCGGCGTGCTTCTGCCTCTTTCCGTTTCCGCTCGGCTTCAGCCCGGGCTTTGGCTTCGGCTTCCTCGCGCGCGCGCTGTTCCGCTTCGCGCTTCCGGCGGTCCTCTTCCTCTTTGCGCTTGCGCTCGGCCTCGGCCCGCGCCCGGGCCTCGGCTTCTTCCTTGGCCCGTTGAGCGGCAATTCTCTGTTCTTCTTCTTTCCGCTTCCGTTCCGCCTCTGCCCGCGCCTTGGCTTCAGCCCCCTCTTTGGCACGCTGAGCGGCGAGCTTGGGCGCCTCTTCCTCTCGCTTCTTGCGTTCGGCTTCGGCCCGGGCCCTGGCCTCGGCCTCTTGCTTGACGCGCTGGGCGGCGGTCCTGCGGTCCTCTTCCACCCGCTTCCCGCGTTCGGCATCAGTCCGGGCCTTGGCCTCGGCCATTGACTGGAGGCGGTTCTCGGCGAGTTTGCGTTCCGCTTCGACGCGGACTCTGGCCTCGTCTTCTTCACGGGCACGCCGCTCTGGTGCCTCGGGTTCGGCCGCCGGTTTCTCCGGGGCCGTCGGTATCACTTGCCTGACCAGCTTCTCGGCCTCAGGCTTCGGCATCCCGGCCTCGACGCATCCGGCCACGAATCGCTCGCCGCCCACCTGCCCCGCCAGCGGCCTGAGTTTCTTGATGGTCTGCTCAACACTGGAACGTGCGCCGCTGCTCGTGAACAAGAGCAGGGCCTGTACGAAGTGCTTCAGCGCCTTGTTGGTTTCACCCTTGCCTTCGTGGACCATCCCCATGCTGCTTAGGTTTGTTGCCTGCAGCTGTGGGCTCGCGAGCGCACGTCCAATCGCCAGCGCCTGCTCGAAGTTCATCAGGGCCTTGTCGGGATGACGCGTGGCCGCGTAGAGCTGCCCGACGTCGTTCAGGGCTGCCGCCAGCCCCGGCTGGTTCCCCATCTTGCGGTGCAGCGTCATCGCCTGCTCGAAGTTCAGCTGGGCCTTGGTGGTTTCGAGCCGGCCGAGATGAACCAACCCGATGTTGCCGAGGCTGTCGGCCTGCAGCTGCAGATTCGCGACCTCTCGTGCTTTCTCCAGCGCATCCTCGAAGTACTTGAGGGCATCGTCGGGTCTGGCCGCGTCCAGATGAACCGTCCCGATGTTACAGAGGGTTGCTGCCACGCCCGGTTGATACGCAATCTCGCGGTAAATCGCCAGCGCCTGTTTGTGGAACTTGAGCGCTTTGTCGGTTTCGCCTTTGGCCTGCCATACCAGGCCGATATTCCTGAGGGCTGCGGCCTCACCCTGCCAGTATTTGGTCTCGCGGTATATCTTCAGTGCCTGCTCAAAGTGCTGCTGAGCCTTGTCGAACTCGCCGCCGGCCAGGGAAATGAGCCCAAGGTGACGGATGTTGTCGGCCTGCACAAGCGGATTCGCGGGCTCGGCCGCCAGCGCCAGGGCTTCCTCGTGGTACTTCAGGGCCTTCTTGGTATCGCCGGTGGCATAGCAGAGCCGCGCGAGGTTGGTGAAGGCCACGGCCTTTCCCTGCAGGTCTGCAAACTGCTCTGCCAGCCGGACCGACTCCTCATGACTATCCTGGGCCTCTTGCCACCTCCCCGGTGGCTCGTGGCACAGCCCGAGCAGGCTCGCGAGCGCGACGAGCTCGGTTCCGGCCGCCTCCTTCGTCGCCACTTTGAAGAGCAGGATTGCATTGTCCCATTTGCAGGACTTCATCGCTGCCCGGCCCAGTTCGAACGGGGTCCTGACCGTCGGCAGTGAAGATATCAGCCCATCAAGGTATTCCGTCATGTCCTGAAGCCCCAGCTCCGGGCGCCTACTTGCTTCATCTGAAAGTCCTCCCACCCAGGCAGCGATGCTCTGTTTCTAGTAACGGACGCAGCCTTCCGGTGATTTGCTCGTACGTTACTCGGTCTGGCATGGGAACTTATAGCCGGAAAGGAAGCGGGTGTCAAGCTTGGGAGAGTGCTCCAGTGCACAAGTACTCGGGTTGGCTAGTGCAACGGGAGATGGGGATGAAAGGAGAGAGGGAGAGAAGGGTCGAGCGGCGGAGGGCACGCGCACGGGGCCGGGCCAGCCGCAGCGCTATCGAGCGTTTCGGGGACATCTTGCCTACCTTATCCCGGTTGAGGCCCGAGGTTCGACTTCCATCGCGGACATCCTAGCGGCCGGGCCGGACATGTCAAATGCGCGAGAGGAATCCGGCTGGCGTCCCCTGAATCCCTCGGATCTCCAAAGAGAAGCAACCCGGGCTTTGTGAGGCTTCCGGAACCACACGTGCCGCTGCCCCGTGGCCGCGACGGTGAATTCCAGCTCCTCGAGCTCTCGGAACAGCCGTCGTACCTCGGCATCCTCGTAGCACCGCCAGGTCATGCCCCGTCGAGAACCGACCACATACTCCCAGGTGCCGTCCGGATGGACCACATAGTCCGGCGACGCCTCAGGCCCTACGCGACCCCTGAGCCATCGAACGACACGTAGGCCAGACCAGTTGGCACCAGGACCTGCGCTATGCTCGATGCGGCCCGTTCCGCATCAGACGGGTGCATGTGGTCGAGCACCGAGTTGCATACAACCGCATCAACATGGACGCCCAACCGAGACAGCTCCTGAGCTGCGTAGACTGCCATGCCGATGGCTAGGCCCTCGCGTTGCGCTCGTTCGCGTACAATCTTCACCGCTTCGGAGGACACGTCCACCGCGAGAACGCGAAACCCGGCCTGCGCAAGAGTCACGCTCCAGCGGCCGAGGCCACAGCCCACATCGAGCACGTCGACCGCCGAAGCTGCGCGCAGACGGCCGACGATGTCGGAAAGATCGCGGCCGGGAGGCACATCCGTCACATCGGGAACGACCTTCTTGAAGGAACGGTCCCAGAACTCCCGGGCGAACTCGAGTTCACGGGACACTGGGGATTCCGGTTTGCTCACCGGCAGATTCTAGGACTCGCGGTCGGACATGTCGAATCGGATGGCGCTGTGGGCCGCAAGCTGTCGGCTGTCTCCGGCAAGTCCTCATGCAGCTCCAGCATCGTCTCGACCAAGCTCACTATCCCGCCCCGCCGCGCCACGCCGCCGCCATCAAATCGCATGGCCCTTTGCCCGACCTGATCAGCGGCTGAGGCAAGCTGGCTGATGCTCGCCTGGCCCACGTCAAAGGCAAACGCGGTCACGGTGCCGGTCTACCAGCGATCTCGTGAAGCGTCTTCTGGGCGCCGTGGCGCCGCAGCGCCGCAGCGCCGCAGCGCGGCGCGACCGTAGGTTATTTCTTGTAGTGCTTCCCCAGAGCCTTGATTCGATCAGGTGAAAGGAAAACGC
>CAZVCQ010000052.1:0-11624 GCA_964626085.1 uncultured bacterium | reverse complement strand
ATATATAGACGCCATCACTGAACCATGCGATGCGGGCTAGTTTTCAGACAAGCTCCACAATAAGAGATTTTGGATGGCAGTGCACTTGACACTACCGGCGCGGCGGGGCAGGATGGGGAGCTTGGTCGCGACGATGCAGTCTCGTTCATCGTTCACACGTGCATCGTTTCATAGTTGAGGAGGAAGCAGGATGCACAGAGATTCCTATCGCAAGAAGTGGCTGGCGCGGGAGCGAGAGCGACTGCAGACCGAGGACGACCGGCTACGGCGCGAGGTCGAGGAGTTGCGGGAGGCCAGCCCCATTACGCGGGCGACCTATGAGCAGCGATTCCAGGCGATTGCGACCTTCGGCCGCCGATTGGACGTTCGCCGAGCGTGCGCCGCGATACGTGTCCGACGAAGCAGTTACTACGCTTGGCTCGACCGCGGCAAGACATATCGACGCCGGGCGCAGGTGCCGCCCGACAAGTCCTGTGGCACGTAGCAGCAGGCAAATGACGGGCACTTCTCAAATCTCGAAGCGATGTCAAGGTGTGGCACAGCGACATTTCAGATTGCAGATTGTAGATTGCAGATTAACGGAAGGGCCGGCACCGGATGGTGAACTTGGTCGAAACGATGCGGCATCGCTCATCGTTGGTCCGGAGGATTCGTACATCGTTAAGCGGCGACGCGGCTGACGGCTTGCGGCCTGTGGGTTGCGGCTTACTGCTTGCTGTCCCGGTCCTGCCGGCCTTTGCGGAAGAACTCCTCCCACTCCGCGACCTCGGCTGGGGTCAACGGCGCGTCTTTGGGAGCCGGACGGTTGGGACCGAGCTTGGGAATCGCAGGACCGAGCTTGACCGCGAACTCGGCGGACGGGATGGTCTTCGCACCGTAGTCCCGAGCATAGCGCACGATGGAGTTGTCGGAGGTGACGACGGTCCATGACTTCGGGCTCTTTTCAAGCGACAGCATCGTCTTTATCTTCGCGTCCGCGTTCTGTGGCGCGCGGGAGAAGACGACCTCGACGCCGCCCGGCGGCCGGCCTTGCTGCGCGGGCATGCCCTGGCCGTCGAATACGACCGTGACCCGCACGCCCCGCCCTGAACGATAGACCGCGAGCTTTGAGACCAGCCCGTCCCGCGCCCGTTCGAGGTCGCTTCCGACCAGCCGGGCTAGTTCCGGCATTGCGTGAATCAGGTTGTAGCCGTCGACGACGATACGCGGGGCAGACACGGGCTAGGGTGCCAGGGAGATTTGCAGCATCAGTGCTACGGTCGCTACGAGCAGCGAGACGACGGTGACTACTATCCCTGTCTTGAACCACTCGCCGAACCTAACGCTCTGTCCGGTCACACGCTCGAACATACCGACCGCCACCAGGTTGGCGCTCGAACCGACCATGGTCAGGTTGCCGCCAAAGCAGCCGCCGAACAAGAGCGCCCACCAGAGGATCGAGGCGTGCGGCAGCCCCGTCGCCGGCAGGCCCTTGACAACCGGGACCAGCGCCGCGACTATCGGCATGTTGTCCACGAAACCCGACGCCAACCCCGAGCCCCAGAGCATCAGTACCAGGGCCGAGCCCGTCACCCCGTTTGCGCCCATCCAGCGGGGCAGTGGCGACCGTTCCGCAGCCTGCATAACCAGGTAGCCGAGTTTGGTGGTGACGCCGGTGTGTTCAAGACAGGCAGCGCTGGCAAAGAGGAACATGAAAAAGAGCAGCGTCCACCAGTCAATGCTGCGGGCGATTAGCAGCTTGCCTTTCTCCTGCTCGACGAAGATGATGAATGCGACAGCGGCCAGCGGCGCGACCATGAGTATCGTCCCGTCAGGGAGCCGAAGCAGAGCCTCGGCCCGGGCGTGCAGCACTATCAGCAGCACGACTGCCGCGAAGGTCAGCAGCCCGAGTCGCAGGTCGGCCGGCTTGATCCCCTCAACCGTCCGCTCGAGGTCGGTGAGATTGACCCGCTCCCGCGTGCGCAGCCGCCCGCGGAACATCAGGATGATGACCGCGCCCACGACTATGCTGGAGAAAAGGGCTATAGGAGTGGCCCAGCGCAGGAACGCCTCGAAGCTAAGCTGACCCACGAAGGCGAGATATACGCCAATCGGGTTGCCGACCAGGGTTAACGCGCTGCCGATGTTGGTAGCAAAGACCAGGGCAAGCAGGTAGGGCAGGACCGGTGTACGGGTGCGGCGGGCGATCTCCGCGGCCAGGCCGAAGGTGACGAGTATGCCGGACACCTCCCCGACAAACCCAGACAGCAGTACCGAGAATCCCATCAGGATAAGCAGCAGGATCCACGGCACGCCGCCCACGCGCTCCACGACCTTGAGCACGACGTACCGGAATACGCCCTTGTCCTCAAGCCACTTGATGAGCACCATCATCGCCATCACGAAAATGATGGTCGGCAGCGACATGTACTCGACCATGTGCTCGAGGTTCATGACCCCGGCCAGCAGCAGGGTCGCAAGCCCGATCGCCACAATTGCCAGCCGGAACTTCCAGAAAAGCAGCGTCCCCACCACCATCCCCAGGAAAATCGCGACGACCAGTGCCTGCCGGGCGAGCCAAGGCTCGGAGTGGAATTTGAGAAAGCCAAGCTGCTCGTAGATGCCGCCGGCGGGAAGCTGAACCGACCTCATCAGCAGACTGCCACCGACATAGGCCAAGGCGATTGCCGCGGCCAGCACGAACAGCGGACGATAGCGAGCCAGCCGGGACTGCGTCGGTGGACGCCGAAAGATCCGCACAACCTGCTCGGCCTTGCGCTCCTTCAGCAGCAGGTCGCGTTGGTACTCACCGAGAAGAACCCGGGCGACGTCGGCAAGCACCACCATGTAGTCTTCTCGCTGTCCCTCGTCCGCCACGATGACCGCGATCAGCTTGACCGGGCGGCCATCGGCGGCGTGCCAATCCAAACCTCCCCTGACCCGGACCAGCGCCACGACCGGCAGCGCCGGCCCCGCGGGGATCAGCGCGTGCGGTACCGCGACCTCGTTCCCTACCGCGGTCGAACCCGACTCCTCGCGCTCACCCAGTGCTGCCGCGAGCCGGACGGCGTCATCGACAAGACCGAGCTGCGCCATCCGCCCGGCCACGGCCTCGAACACCTGCGCCGGTGCCTCGGCATCCGGCAGGTCGACGACGAGTTCTGGCCGTGTCGCCTGGGCCAGCAGTGACCGGTGGTCTTTCGTCTTGGCCAGCTTGCTCGGTTCGGACCCGGTCACGTTGTCGCCCGGCGGAATCCGTCGCCTAGGCGGCGTTGGTGATAATTATCGGACAAGGCAAGCTGGGTATGAACTCCTCGGGCAGCCGGTAGTTGTCGCCGGCCAGGCTGCTGGCGCTGAGGACAATGAGGTCGCTGCCGGTATTGTGCGCGACCGCCTGGATGTCATCGACGTCGCCCTCGCGGGCCATTACCGACGCCTTGATACCATCGGCCTTGAACTCCTCTTCCAGCCGATACAGGTCCTGCCACGATTTGCGCTCATGGTCCTCGCGCAGCACGCGGCGCCGGGTCGCGCCCTCGGTGCTCACCTCGTGCCCGCAGCCGATGGCGAGCATCGCCGACAGCAGCACCGAGCTGTTGTGGGCGCGCGCCAGTTCCTTCACCATCTGCTTCTCTCCCTGCTTCTCGCTCACGACGTACAGTATCTTGTTGAACATTCTCCTGTTGACTCCTGTCAGGGCGCCCGGCCGAGCTGCAGCAGCAAAGACGCGGTCGCAACCAGCAGCGAGGCGCCGGTGATTATTGCCCCGAACTTTATCCAGTCGCGGAACCGGATAGACTTACCGGATACTCTCTCATAGGCCCCGATGGCCACGAGGTTCGCGGTCGAGCCGATGACCGTCAGGTTGCCGCCGAAGCACCCGCCGAACAGAAGCGCCCACCAGAGTATGGTGGCGTGCGGGAGCCCGGTGCGGATCATGTCCTTCACCACCGGAACCAGCGCGGCCACAACCGGCAGGTTGTCGACGAACCCCGACGAGATGCCGCTGAACCAGAGCACGAGCACGGTCGCGACCGAAGTCACCCCGGCCGGCGACGCGCCGGCTCCGGCCAGTTGCTGGGCGGCGGTCAGGATGACGTATCCGAGCTTGGTCGTGACGCCGGTATACTCCAGGCAGGCGGCGTTGGCGAACAGGAACATGAAGAAGAGCAACGTCCACCAGTCAATGCCGCGCTCGACCAGCAGCCGTCCCTTCTCCTGTTCATAGAAAACGATGAAACCGACGACCAGCAGCGCCTCGGCCACGAGCGCCGTGCCGTCGCCAAGGTGGAGCAGCAACTCGACCCGGCGGTGGACCGCAACGAGGAAGACCACGACCAGGAACGTGATAATACCGGTGCGCAGCCGGGCCGGGTCGAGGCTCTCCTCGGTCCGCTCCAGGTCCCGGGCGTCCAATTCCACGTGCCGCCCGAAGAAATACCGCCGGTAGAGAAGCAGGCAGATGCCAGCGACCACGACCGCGGTCAGGGCTGCCGTCGGCGAGGCCCAGCGGAGGAAGTCTTCGAAGCTGAGCTTGCCGGCGAAGGCGATGTAGACGCCGATCGGGTTGCCGACCAGCGTGAGCGCGCTGCCGACGTTGGTGGCAAAGACCAGACTGAGCAGATACGGAACGAGTGGGGTCTTCGTCCGCTTCGCCACCTCCAGCGCCAGCCCGAAGGTCACGAGAATCGCCGACACCTCGTCGGCGAATCCGCCCAAGAGCACCGAGAACGCCATCAGCGTCAGCAGGAGCAGCCACGGCACGCCCCGCACCCGTTCGATCGCCTTGGCCACGACGTAGCGGAACACGCCGATGCTCTCCAGCCATCTGACGATGACCATCATCGACATGATGAAGAGGATCGTCGGGATTGACATGAACCTGACCGTCGTCTCCAGGTCCATCACGCCGGCAATCAGCAGGGTGCCCAGGCTCGCCGCGGCGATGGCCACGCGGTACCGCCAGAAGAGCAGGGTACCGACAACCATCGCCAGAAAGAGCGTAATCGTCAGTTGCTGGTGGAAGAGCCAGCGCGGCTCGCTGAACCGGGCGAATTCCGGCCCCGCGTAGATGCCCTCGTCCGGGAGCCGGATGCCGGGCAGCACCAGCCCCGCGGTGACAAAGATCAGGGCGACGACTCCGATGAAGACGACCAGCCGGCGGTTGCGCATGAAGAAGCTCTCGTGGGGTGGGTGGACTATCGCTCGCACGGCTTGGACCACGTCCCTTGCCCGGAGTACGGCGTCCCGCACGTCGGGCTGGTTGAGCGAGCGGGCGACTTCTGCCAGTACCGGCAGGTAGTCGTCTCGCTGCCCGGCCGGCGCGACTATGACGACGAGCAGCTTCACCGGCTCATGGTCTATTGCATCCCAGTCGAGCGCGGTGCCAAGTCGGACGACCACAACCGCGATCTGCCTGGCATCTGCCAGCATCGCGTGAGGCAGGGCCATGCCGTAGCCGACGCCGGTCGAGCCCTGCTGCTCACGCCTGGTGAGTTCTTCGGTGAGAGCGGCCGGGTCCGGAATGATCCCCTTCTCCGCCAGCCGGGTCGCGACCAGTCCGAATACCTCACGCTGGCTTGACGCCTTCGGTACGTCGAAGGCCAGTTCCGGCTGGATCAGTTTCGTGAGTTTGATCATGGGTGCGTTCGCACTGAGGCTAATACTAGCTCGCTGACTGCGGCTGTCAACGCGCGTTGGGAGAACGAATCGCTTGCACCCCGTCAGGTTGGGATTATAATCGGACACCGTTCATACATAGAGTTGTCAGCCTGCACGATGATGTCAGCACTCACTCCCCCATCTCGGCTGCCGCGCCAGGGCGACGCGTAGCCTATCCGCCAATGGACAATCGGGCCCGGTCCCACTCGAAGCTGGTTGGCGCAGCACCTGAGTCTCTTAACCAGAGCACGCTCGGGCTCACGTTCGCTTTCTCAGTCCTTATCGGTTTCGGCATCGGGTACGGCCTCGACCGTCTCTTCCATACCCGGCCGTGGCTGATGCTGGTCTTCTCCGCGCTCGGCCTGGCCGCGGGGTTCGTCAACCTGCTGCGGGCCGCGCGGGCCGGGAGATGATGGTTGTTCCTGAAAGGCCTCGCCTGCGGACTGCTGGCCACCGGCGGAAACTTCGCCCTGCTCTATTGGGTCACGCGCAGCATGCTCAGGAAACAGTCGCGGGCGGTCCAAATACTCGTCCCGCTCACGAATCTCGCCCGATACCTTGTGTTCGGCGGGATTGTCTTTCTTTTTCTCCGCTTCCGGTTCGGCAGTGTCTGGGGGCTTCTGGCTGGAGTAACCGGCGGTATTGCCGGCTTCCTGGTCTGGCAGGTGATTGATGGTCGACATCGGCGAAGCGATAACCTACCATCTTAGGGTACCGACCCCCCTCCTGATGAGCTGGGTCACGGTGCTGATTCTTGTCGGCCTATCGTTCGCCGCTACCCGTCGGCTTGAAACCGTGCCGCACGGGCTGCAGGCTGTGTTCGAGCTCGCGTTCGGGTTCATCTTCGGCATCGTGGACGATACTGTGGGCCCGGACGGCCGTCGCCTCTACCCACTTTTCCTCGGCCTCTTTCTCTTCATCCTCGTCGGCAATCTCATCGGCCTCGTGCCCGGCCTCTCGTCGCCGACCGCTAACCTCAACACCACCGCGGCCCTCGCGCTGATCGTATTCTCGACCATCCACGTACTGGGCATTCGCAAGCGCGGCGTCCTCGGCTACCTGAAGCACATGACCGCGGGCGTGCCCTGGTGGCTGAAACCGCTGATGTTCATCATCGAAGTCATCGGCGAACTGGCGAGGCCGCTTTCTCTTTCCTTCCGTCTATTCGGTAACATCATGGCCAAAGAAGTCCTCCTCGGCATCTTGGCGTTTCTGGTTCTCTACCTCTACCACGCCGGCGGCGTGATAGACACGACCCTGACGATTGTGCCGCTGCTGTTGCGGCCACTCATTATCCTGCTCGGCGTCCTCGTCAGTTTCCTCCAGGCCTACATTTTCGCGATGCTCTCGATTGCCTACATCGGGAGCGCACTCAAGGTTCACAGTGAAGGGAGTCACTAGTATGAAAAAGGCCCTTTTCCTGCTTGCCGGCGGCGCGGTTTCGCTCGTGCTGGCCCAGCAGCAATCCGACCCGGCGGCGTCGTTCTTCTCGTTCTCCGACGTCGGCATCGTCGTGGCGATGGCCGTCGCCGCGTGCGGCTGCGCCATCGCCCAGGGTCGGGCGATCTCCTCGGCGCTCGAGGGCATCGCCCGGCAGCCCGAGGCCGCGGGCAGAATCCAGGGACCGCTGCTCATCGGGCTCGGGTTCATCGAGTCGCTGGCCATCTACGTGCTGGTCATCGCCCTGATACTCATCTTCGCGAACCCGGCAACCACGCACTTCCTGAAGTAGCCCGGTGCGCATCGACCCGGCTCTGCTTTTCATCCAAGCCGTCACGTTCGGCCTGGCCGTCGCAGTGCTGTGGCGTTTCTTCTGGAAGCCGCTTGCGAAGTTCATGGCGGCGCGGCAACACGCGCTGGAACGGGACATCGCGGCCGCGCGCGAGAGCCGCGAAACTACTGAGCAACTGCAGGCTCAACTTGCCCACCGGCTGGCCGAAATCGACGCCGAAGCGACACGCCTGCTGCAGAAGGCGAGCGATGAAGGGAGGCTGGCCCGGGAGCAGATTCTCAAGGAAGCCCAGGCCGAGGCGCGGCGGCTGCTCGACAACGCCGGTCGACAGATTGCCGAGGAGAAGGCCCGCGCCATTCGCGACCTGCGGGCCGAAACCGTCGCTCTCTCCCTGCTGATTGCCGAAAAGGCGATGAAGCAGTCGGTCGATGCGCAAGTCCAACACCGGCTCGTGGACGAATTCGTGACGGAGCTCAAGCATGGCTGACGTTGCATGGCGGCTGGCACGCGCCCTGTTCCACGCCGCCCGACGCACCGGAGAGCTTGAGCCGGTGGCCGCGGATCTCTCCCGTTTCGATGCGGTCCTCCGCGCCGCGCCCGATGTCCGGCGCGTCATCAACCATCCACGCATCGACGAGGCAGCAAAGGACGACCTGCTCGGCGGTGCCGCCGAGACAGAACTCGTGCGCCGGGTCGTCATCGCGCTCATAGCCGCCCGCGAAATCACGCTGCTTGCCGCCATCAACCGGCAGTTCCAGCAGATGCGCAGGCAGGAGGCCGGTATCGACAAGGTCGAGGTAAGCACCGCGGTCGAACTAGGACCGGAAGACGTTGCCGCGCTCGGCTCCGCCCTCGAGCAGTACCTCGGCCACCACGTCATCCTGCAGGTCGTACTCGACCCTTCACTCATCGCCGGCGTGCGGGTTCGGGTTGATGGCCGCGTGCTCGACGCGAGCATGAAGGCGGAACTCGACGCACTCGGGAAGCAGTTGCTCGCAACATGAAGAACGAAGACGTCATCCGCCTCATCAAAGAGCGAATCGAGGGCTATCGCACCGAGCTCAAAGTGGCCGAGGTCGGTTACGTCCTGCAGGTCGGCGACGGTATCGCCCAATTGTACGGCCTCGACCAGGCGATGGTCGGCGAGTTGCTCCAGTTCCCGTCCGGCGTCTACGGCATCGTGCTCAACCTCGATCGTGAGACCGTCGGTGCCGCGGTGCTCGGCGATTTCTCGGCCATCAAGGAAGGCGACGAGGTCCGGCGTACCGGCCGGGTCTTCGAAGTACCGGTCGGCCCGGCCCTGCTCGGCCGTATCCTCGACCCGGTCGGAATGCCGCTCGACGAACACGACGCGCCCGCGACCGACCGCCTGCGGCCGGTCGAATCGCCCGCGCCCGGCGTGATTGACCGCCAGCCGGTCAACCAGCCGCTCCACACCGGCATCAAGGCGATTGACACAATTACCCCCATCGGCCGGGGCCAGCGCGAGCTCATCATCGGCGACCGCCAGACCGGCAAAACCACGCTCGCGGTTGACGCCATCATCAACCAACGCGGAGAGAACACCGTCTGCGTCTACGTCGCCATCGGCCAGAAACAGGCCGCGGTCGCCCGTACCATCGAGAAACTCACCCGCGCCGGGGCCCTTGAGTACACGGTGGTGATCTCGGCAACCGCCAACGACCCGGCGCCGCGCCAGTACATCGCGCCCTATGCCGGGTGCGCGATCGCCGAGGAGTTCATGTATTCGGGCCGCGACGTGCTCATCGTCTACGACGACCTCTCCAAGCACGCCGTCGCCTACCGCCAGTTGTCGCTGCTGTTGCGCCGGCCGCCCGGCCGCGAAGCCTACCCGGGCGACGTCTTCTATCTCCATTCGCGGCTGCTGGAGCGTGCTGCCCGGCTTTCCGACGCCCGCGGCGGCGGCTCGATGACCGCGCTGCCGATAATCGAAACCCAGGCCGGCGACTTCTCAGCCTACATCCCGACCAACGTCGTCTCGATAACCGATGGCCAGATTTACCTCGAGCCGAGTCTGTTCTACGCCGGCATTCGGCCCGCCATCAACGTCGGGCTATCGGTGTCGCGCGTCGGCGGCACGGCCCAGCTCGCGGCCATGCGCAGGGTCGCAGGCCGGCTCCGGCTCGACCTTGCCCAGTACCGCGAGCTATCCGCCTTTGCCCAGTTCGGCGCCGACCTGGGAGAGAGCGTGCGCCGGCAGCTCCTGCGCGGTGAGAAACTGACTGAAGTGCTCAAACAGGACGAGGGCCAGCCGCTACCCGTGGACCAGGAAGTCCTCGTCGTCGCAGCCGGGGTGAGCGGCGTGCTCGATGACGTCCCGACCCCGCGCATTCGCGACTTTGAAACCGCCCTGTACAAGTACTACGAACCGCAGCGCGCGCGCCTCGCCCCGAAACTGCTCGACCCCAAGCAGGCCGACGACGCCGTGGCCGAACTGGAGAAACTCGCAGTTGCCTTCCGAGAAACCGTGACCTATGACGAACGCAAGAGAGCTTAAGCGCCGCATCCACACGATCAGCAACATCGAGCGGACCGTGGACGCGCTGCAGAAGATCTCCGCGGCTCGCCTCGCCCGGGTCCGCGCCGCGACCCTCGGCGGCCGCCCGTACACCGAGGCGATCATAGCGCTTATCAACGACATCGCCGCCTCCCGTCAGGTTTCGCACCCGCTGCTCGAAGTCCGCGAAGGCGAAAGCTACATGCTGCTCGCAATCGGCGCCGACCGCGGCATGTGCGGCGCGTACAACGCCAATATCATGCGGGCCGCAACCGAGTTCATCGCCACCCGTCACCGCCACGAGCTTTTCTTCATAACCTCGGGCCGCCGCATCCGTCGATTCCGGCCACGGACCCGCGCGCGCGTCACCCGCGAGGTTCTTCGCCATCCCCGGCCGCTCAACGCGGAAGCCATTACGGATGTCGCCGATACCATCACGACTGCCTTTCTCAAGCGCCACGCAGTTCGGGTCTACTTCCTCTACACCGAGTTTCACTCGGCGACCGGCAACCGACCGGTGGTCCGCCGCATCCTGCCCATCATGCCCGAGCCGCAACCGCTCGCGCCCGAGCGCATCTATGAACCGGCACCTGAGGAAATACTCGACCACCTGATGCCGCTCTACGTCCGTACCGCCGTCCGGCAGGCATTCGTCGAAGCGGACGCCAGCGAACACGCCGCCCGCATGGTAACGATGGAACAGGCCTCGGTCAGCGCGAAACGGATGATCTCCGAACTCACCCTCGACGCGAATCGGCTGCGCCAGAGCACGATAACCCGCGAACTCGCCGACATCGTCGGGACAGCCGAGGCGCTCCGATCATGACAGCCGAATCCGCAAGTCAGAAGCCAGAAGCTAGAAACAGGAAGTCCCAGAACCGATCTGCATTTTGCCTTGTTCATTTTGCAGTTTGCAGTTTGCAGTTTGCATTCTCCTTTCTCCGCCCGCGTATCCCCGGAGGCTACCACACTTGCCACAACCATCTGATTCCGTGAACGCCGGCAAAGCGGCCGCTATGAATGGTCGTCTCGTCCAGGTTGTCGGCCCGGTCGTCGACGTCGATTTCGAGTCCGGGCACCTGCCCGCACTCTACACGGCGCTCAAAGTGAAGGATGTCGTCCTTGAGGTCATGGCCCATCTCGGCGAGGGCGCGGTCCGCTGCATCGCGCTCGGTCCCACCGAAGGCCTGAGCCGCGGTCTCGAAGTCGAGAACACCGACGCCGAGGTTTCGGTCCCGGTCGGCCGCGCCGCGCTAGGACGGATGATGAACGTGCTCGGCCAGCCGATCGACGAGAAGGGTCCGATTTCCGGCGTCAAGACCTACCCCATCCACCGGCCTCCGCCCACGCTCGCCGAGCAGGACGTCGAAATCCGACTCTTCGAGACCGGCATCAAGGCAATCGACCTGCTCGCCCCGTTTCCGCGTGGCGGCAAAGTCGGCCTGTTCGGCGGCGCCGGCGTCGGCAAGACCGTAATCGTCCAGGAACTCATCCGCAACATCGCGGCCGAACACGGCGGAATCTCGGTCTTCGGTGGCGTCGGCGAGCGCACGCGCGAGGGCAACGACCTCTACATGGAGATGCTGCGCTCGGGCGTGCTCGACAAGACCGTGCTCGTCTACGGCCAGATGAACGAACCGCCTGGCGCGCGCCTGCGGGTCGCCCTGACCGCGGTCACCCAGGCCGAGTACTTCCGCGACGAAGAGAAGCAGGACGTGCTACTCTTCATCGACA
>CAZVCQ010000051.1:0-11682 GCA_964626085.1 uncultured bacterium | reverse complement strand
CAGGCCACGGCCTTGCCTCGGTCGAGCAGTAGGATTCGCGAGCAGTAGAGCGCGGCCAGGTTCAGGTCGTGCGACAAGAGGACCACGGTCCTTCCCTGCCGGTTGAGTTCCAACAGGATGCGCGCAATCAGTTGCTGGTGAGCGATGTCCAGGTGAGATGTCGCCTCATCCAACATCAGGATCTTCGGCTCCTGGGCAAGCGCGCGCGCCAGCACGACTCGCTGCCGCTCGCCGGCCGAAATGGAGTTGATGCGCTTGTCGCGCAGAAAGAGGGCATCGACGAATTCCAGCGCGGAGTCCACCGATTCCCGGTCGGGCTTGCCTGGGCTCTGGAACCTCCCCAGGTAGGGGTTCCGCCCCATCATGACGACGTCCGAAACGCTGTAGTCGAAGGCGAACGGGTTCTCCTGCAGGACCACGCCGACGGTGCGCGCGACCTCTTTCCGCCCAAGCGAACGCAGATCCCGCTCGAGAATCCGGATCGAACCCCGCGCAGGCCTGAGCAGACCGGCAACTAGTTTGAGCAGCGTGGACTTGCCCGCGCCGTTCGGCCCGATGACGCCCAGAAACTCGCCGGCCCCGACCTCGAGGCTGAAGTTGTTGAACAGCAGGCTCTCGGTGTATCCGAACGCAACGCCGCGAAGCTCGATTGCGTTCACAACCGGCTCCTCAGCAGGTATATGAAGAAGGGCACACCCACGAGCGCGGTGACGATGGAGAGCGGCAGCCCGCCGGGGACCACGTTCCGCGCCAGCACGTCCGAGAGAAGCAGGATACCCGCGCCCGCAACGAAGGACCCAGGCAGTAGTCGACGGTGCTCAGGCCCGAAGAGCATCCTCACCAGGTGCGGGACGACCAGACCCACAAAGCTGATCGCTCCAGTGAAAGACACCACCGCTCCGACCAGCACCGACGAAATGACGAATACGGTCTTGGTGACGCGCTGAGTGTCTACGCCCAGTGTTTCGGCTGCCTCTTCACCCGATGACATGATGTCAAGCGACCGCGACATCGAGAACAGCCAGGCGCAGCCCGCAACACACAGAACCGCGACACCGACGAACAGCCAGAGGCTCGTACCGGTGAATACCACACCGAGGTGCCCCATCATCATGTACACTGCCTCGCCCAGAGTACGGCGCCCCAGGATCATTGCCAGCATGACAAGGCTCGAGAAGAGGAAACTCATGATGACGCCGGCAAGCACGAGTCCAGTGACCGTGACCCGGCCTCGCACCCGCGCCAGCCCGTAGACCACGAGCATCGTCAGCAGCGCCCCGGCAAAACCACCGACCGGCGCGAACGCACCGGCCGTCCTGCCCAGCACCAGGGTCAGGCTCGCGCCCAGCGCTGCCCCGCTCGCCACACCCATCGTGAACGGGTCGGCCAGTGGGTTCTGAAGAAGACCTTGAAGTGACGCGCCGACGACCGCGAGCACGCCGCCGGCGATGATGCCCAGCGCGAGTCTGAGCAGTCGTAGGTTCATCACCGCGCTCAGGTTTGTACCGGTGAGGCCACCCGGGCCGACCGCGACCGAGAGAGCGGCTGCCGCCATGAACAGCAGAATCAAGCCGACCCAGCCCGTCACAAGACGCCGCTGCATAGTCTACTGCCCGGGATGGAGCAGCTTTGCCAGCAGGATTACACCCTCGACAATCCGCGGCCCCGGCCTGAAGAGAAGGTCTTCGTCGAGCTTGTCGTAGATGCGGCCGTGCCTGACCGCGCCGATACCGCCCCAGCCGACGCGGAGAGCGACGTCCCGAGCACTCATATCCGGATGCAGCAGCAGTATCACCTCTGGGTCGGCCGCAAGCACCGCTTCCGGATCGACAACCGGGTATTCCTGCACTGAAGACTCGAAGACGTTCCTTCCGCCGGCCCGTCCAAGCAACTCGTTGATGAACGTGCCGCCTCCCGCTGTCATCAACGGCGTTCCGGAAATCTCGGCGTACACGCGCGGCGTGTCGGCAAACACTGGAACCGAATCCAGCCGCCGTCGCATGACGGCCACGAGGCTCTCCCCCGACGCCTTCTGTCCGAGCAATTGCGCCACCGTGTCTATCTCCTTGAACACTGCCTGGATGTCGCCCGGCCGTGACACGTAGACCGGCACCTTCATCTCCTTCAGCTTCGCGAGTAACTGACCGTGCATTGGCAGGGTGAGAAAGACGAGACCGGGCCGGAGTGCGACTATCCGCTCGAGGTCCGGGCTCATGAAATCTCCGACCTTGTAGACCCTCTTGGCCGCTTCCGGGAAGTCGCACTGGTTCGTGTTGCCGACGAGCGCCTGTCCCGCGCCCACGGCGTATACGATCTCGGTCACGCTCGGCACCAGGGAGACCACCCTGAGGCCCGTGTCTGCCCCCGGCCTGTGCCCGCAGCCTGTGGCCAGAAGGACAATTGTCAGCAGGAATCTACTCAGCGTCATCCCGCGGCCGGTCCGGGGCCGGTTCCGGCGTCGCGACATTCGCCAGACCCGGCTCGTTCACCTTGTTGCCGAGTATCAGGTAGACCGTATGCGCAACCATCCGGTCTGCCGGCCTGATCCCGGTCGTACGCACGAGCATCTCCCGCTCGAGGACTTCCTTCACGTGGATTCTGGTAAATCCCTGCATCTCCATGGCTGATACGGTCTTACGTAGCTGTTCCATAGTCGGGATTATCGAGACGAGGGCATGCCCGCCTTTCAGAGCCTTGTGCGCCGGCGCGACCAGGGTCCACGGTTCCGGCACGTCGAGAAGCACCGCGTCCACGTCCGATTGCTCGAATCCCTCCTGCTCCGGGTCCCGAACGAAGAACTCGCAGAATGAGTCCAACCCGTACCTCACAACGTTAGCCCTCGCGTTGGCGCTGAATTCCGGCCGCCGCTCATATGAATAGACCCTGCCGTCCGGGCGCACGAAGTTTGCGAGAATAGTGGTGAGGGCGCCCGACCCGGACCCGGTCTCAATCACCCGCGCCCCGGGAAAGACCGCCGCCGAAAGCAGCATGGTGCCCACATCTTTCGGGTAGACGATGGTGGTGGAACGTTTCACCTTCATTGCCAGGTCGGCGAGACCGGGTTTGAGCAGGTAAAACAGGAAGCCCAGGTGGGTCCGCATCGAGTCGCCGTACTCCCGGCCGGCGATCTGGTCGAACGGAAGCTGACCGCGATGGGTCGAAAAGGCGCCTTTCGGCTGAACCGCTACCAGGTAGTTCATGCGGTCGGAGTGGTAGAGAATCACGTAGTTGCCGGGTTGTATCATCGTGCCCATTCTAGATTCGCCCGGGGCCAAGTCAAGCGACCAAGGCCGACTCCGGAAGCTGAACAGGAATTCACCACCAAGACACAAAGAGAATGAGAATACGGAGAGGCTTCTGTATGCTTGGCGTTTATGGCCCTTGCTGGTGGCGAGCCCGATTCCTCGGTCCTACCGGCTGCGCTTGACACAAGGGCGCTTTAGGCTACGCTATGGGCGTGACAGTGGACTCCCTTTTCAGAGGAATCACCGAGCGCTTCACCAACGACATAGCGATCGACCTGGGCACCTCATCTACCCTGATTTACGTCAAGGGCAAGGGCATCGAACTGCGTGAGCCCTCGATCGTCACGATCGATGAGCTGACCCACGAGGTCGTGGCGGTCGGAACCGAGGCCAAACGGATGCTCGGCCGGACCCCGGAAGGAATCCGCGTCATCCGGCCGATGAAGGACGGCGTCATCGCCGACTTCGGCATCGTCGAGATCATGCTCAAGACCTACATTGGCATGGTCCAGCGCAAGAAGCTCTTTGTCCGGCCCCGGATCATCGTCTGCGTGCCATCATGCATCACCGAGGTCGAGAAGCGCGCCGTGCGCGACTCGGTCGAGGCGTCCGGCGCTCGGGAAATCTACCTCGTGTCCGAACCGATCGCCGCGGCCATCGGCGTCGGCCTGCCGGTCGAAGCGCCGACCGGCAACATGATCATCGACATCGGCGGCGGCACCACCGAAATCGCCGTCGTCGCGCTCTCCGGCGTGGTCAATGCCGCCTCGGTCCGCGTTGCCGGCGATGAAATGGACGACGCTATCGTCAACTACATCAAGAAGAACTACAACCTCATCATCGGCGAGCAGACCTCGGAGTCCGTCAAGATCGCCATCGGCTCGGCCTACACGACTGGCAAAGAGGAAACCATGGAAGTCAAAGGCCGGGACCTCGTTTCCGGGATACCGAAGATCATCAAGATAACGAGCACCAAGGTACGCGAGTCGCTGGAAGAGCCGATTACGCTGATCGTCGACGCGGTCCGCCTCGCGTTGGAGAAGACACCGCCGGAGCTGGCGGCCGACATCGTCGACCGCGGCATATACATGTGCGGCGGCGGCGCCCTGCTGCGCGGACTTGACCTGCTGATCAAAGAAGAGACCAGCCTGCCGGTGTTCGTGGCCGAGAATCCCCTGGAAAGCGTGGTGCGCGGCGCCGGCCGCATCCTGGAGAACATCAGCGTCAACGAGAAACTCGTACTTCGCACCAAGTAGCAGAAACTCTAAGGACTCGATGATCGTGTCCCAACCCGTGACGGCGGCAGCCGCTTTGCGCGGCTGATTCGGTCTTGCTCAAGCCAATCGTCACCGCCTGGCAGGACCGCGCCGCCTGGCTTGTCATCCTCCTGGGTCTGGTTCTTCTTCTTGTCCCCCATCGGCATCGCATCGCTGCCATGCAGCCGTTCGGAGTAGCGCTCCTCTCCCCGCTGCGTCTCGGCACCGCGGTCAGCCAGTCGCTGCGCGATACGAGGGCCGAGAATGAACGGCTCTCCATGCTCGCCGTTCAGCTTGCGGTGGAGAATGCGCGACTCGAATCGGCCTCGCACGCCGCCGGCGTGCAACCGTCCGTCGGCCTGGAACTGGTCCGCGCGCCGGTCATCGGCCGCGACCTGACCACGTTCGAGCACTGGCTCATCATCAGCCGCGGCTCGCTCCATGGCGTGCGGCCGGGCGCCCCGGCAATCACCCCGGACGGAGTCTGCGGCAAGGTCATCGCCTGCGGCCCGCACCAGTCACTGATCCAGACCCTGCTCGCCCCGGAGTCCCGGATCGCCGTGCTCAACCTCCGGTCCCGCGTCCCGGCACTGGCCCGGCCCGACCGCGCCGGCCGGCTCTTCCTCGACTACGTGCCCAAAGAATCCGACTTCAAGCCCGGTGACACCCTCGTGACCGCCGGCATCGGAACGGTCTTCCCCAAGGGACTCAGGCTGGGCGAGGTCGTCGCGACCCCGGACCGACCGGAAGCCCTTTTCAAGCCGGTGACAATCCGCCCGTTCGCCGACGTCGGCCGCATCGAACAGGTGTTCGTCATCTCGATACCGGAAGCCGCTTCCCACGACTCCGGAACCGGCTGGCTCGAAAACACGGCCCGCCCCGAGGTGAGCATCCCGGACCAGCCGGCGGGCCAATGAGAACCTTCGTCGCGTTCCTCCTGCTCTACCTGCTCTTCCTGATACAGGCCAGCGTAACTCCATGGTGGCCTGACTTGATTCTGCTCGGGCTGATTGTGGTCTCCCTGCACGAAAACCGAATCACGTCCACCCTGGCCGGGGCCTTTGCCGGGCTTTGTCTCGACCTGACCAGCCCGGCCTTCGCCGGAACACACCTGCTCACGCTGGCAGCGACGGGCTACGGTGTCGCCCTGCTCCGCTCCCTCTTCTACCGGGCACGGTGGGCCACACTCCTGTTCGTCGCCATGGCTCTGGCTCTCAAGTGGGTCGCTGTCGCCGCATTCGGTGCGGGCCTTCCCGGCCTGCCGGCCCTGCTGGTATCGTCGGCGCTGACCCTGATGCTCGCCCCGCTGACCGAACTGGGCATGACCCGGCTCCTATACTACAGATGGCAGCCCGCCTGACCCGGCTGACCCAGGTCCTGCTCATCCTGCTCGGCATTCTCTCCGCCCGCCTGGTCCAGCTCCAGGTCATCCAGGGCGGCCGCAACGGACGCCTGAGCGACCGCAACCGAATCCGCAAGCTGGTTCTGCCCGCCCCGCGGGGCCGCATCCTCGACCGGAACGGGGTGCTGCTCGCCGACACGCGGCCGTCGTTCACTGCCTCGGTCATCCCGACTGAGCTCCCCGACTCGGTCCTGCCGCTGCTCGCCCGCCTGCTCGACGTCTCGGCGACGGATCTGCGGGAACAACTCAAACCGGTCGCGATGTACTACTCGCCGGTCAACGTCAAACGCGACGTCTCGATTGAAGAGGTCGCCCGAATCGAAGAGAGCAGCTTCCGGCTGCCCGGAGTTCACATTCGCGTTGACCCGGTACGCAACTACCCGGCCGCCAACCGTTACTGCCACGTCCTCGGCCATATCGGCGAAGCAAGCCAGGACGAACTCGCGCGCGACACCTCGCTGCGGCCGCTCGACTTCGTCGGCCGGGCCGGAATTGAGGCCCAATACGAATCCCTGCTGCGCGGCCGCGATGGGTCCGAGTACGCCGAGGTCGACGCCCGGGGCCAGGAAATCGGCCCGCTACCGGAGAAGCGCCCGGAACCCGAGATCCCGGGCCACGACCTGATCCTGACCATCGACGATCGGGTCCAGAAACTTGCGTGCCGGCTGCTGGCCCCCTACGCGCGTGCAGCAGTAGTCGGAATGGAAACAAGGACCGGCGCCATCATCTGCCTGGTCTCTCTGCCTGACTTCGACCCCAACATCTTCATGGCGCCGATCGACCCCGCGACCTGGGATTCACTCATCTCCAATCCGTCGAAGCCGTTCTTCGACCGTGCAATAACGGCCGGCTATCCTCCCGGCAGCACGATGAAGCCGGTCGTAGCGCTGGGCGCGCTCCGGCAAGGCGCGCTTACCCGCTACACGCGGTTCCAGCCGTGCACCGGCTCATTCAAGTACGGCAATCGCACCTTCAAGTGCACTGCCGCCCACGGCAGCCTCGACCTCCTCGGCGCCATCGCCCGGTCCTGCAACACGTACTTCTACCAGGCCGCACTCCGGCTCGGGCTCGACAGCCTGACTGCCTACGCAAGAGAGATCGGCCTGGGGCTCACCACCGGCATCGACGTGCCGGGTGAGAAACCCGGCAACATCCCGACGCGCCAGTGGCTCGACAAGCGCTACGGCAAGGGCAAGTGGGGCGCCGGTTCGGTCTTGAACTTCGCCATCGGCCAGGGTGAGGTGACCGCCACACCGCTGCAGATGGCGGTGCTCTACGGCGCAATCGCCAACGAAGGTCGGGCGGTTCGTCCCCATCTTGTCGCCCGGGTCGATTCGGCCGGGCGCACGATTCACACTACCTTGCCTGAGGTCCGCCAACTCCCGATGCGGCCACAGGACATCGACGTGGTCAAGCTCGGGCTCGAACGGGTCGTCGAGTGGGGAACCGGGACCGGCGCGCGGATCAAGGAAATCAGCATCGCCGGCAAGACCGGCACGGCCCAGAACCCGCCCAAGCCCGACCATGCCTGGTTCGTCGGCTACGCCCCGTCCGACGCGCCGGAAGTCGTGTTCGCGGTGCTGGTCGAGAACGCCGGCCACGGCGGCGTCGTGTCCGCGCCGATTGCCGGCCAACTTATCCGCGCCTACTTCTCGCCCGCCGAACCGGAAGCGGAGCGGACTGCCAAGCCGGATAGCTCGAGACCGCAACCGGAACCCTCTGCTCCGACCGGAACCCCTGAACCCCAGGACCCTTGAACCCCTTCCCATGAAACGCTTCGACCCCGGACTCATCGCCGCGACGCTGCTGCTCGCCTCCTTCGGCCTGCTTGCTATCTACTCCGCCGGTGGCTCACACTTCTTCTTCCGGCAGCTCAGCTTCTTCCCGGCAGCCCTCGGTACCGCGGCCGCAGCCGCCCTCATTCCCCGCCGCATCCTCTACGGCCTGGCCGAGCCGCTCTACGGCATCGCCGTACTGCTGCTGCTCGCAGTCCTCGTAGCCGGCACCGGTCCCGGCTCCCATCGCTGGTTCGTGCTCGGACCAGTGTACGTCCAGCCTTCGGAATTCGCCAAAATGGCTACCGTCCTGCTCCTGGCCAAGCACCTGAGCATCAAACGCAGCGTCGGGTTCAACTTCCGCGACCTCACCACGCCGATAGCCATTGCCATAGTTCCGGCCCTGCTGGTCATGGTTGAGCCCGACCTCTCCACCTCCCTCATCTTCGCGGCCCTGCTCTCGGCCATGCTCTACTGGCAGGGCATGAGGCCGCTCCATATCCTGCTCCTGTTCTCGCCCGCCCTCTCGTTTGCGGCCGGGTTCTCACTCTACACCTGGATACCGTTCTTCGTGGTCCTGGCCATCATCCTGATTGTCCGCTCGGGTCTCAGCAAAGCGCTCGTGGGCCTTGCGGTCAGTGCCGCGTTCGGCCTGCTCTCGCCGGTTGTGCTCTCCTCACTCAAAGGCTACCAGCGCGCGCGCATCCTGAGCTTCTTCGCGCCCTGGTTCGACCCGCACGGCATCAGCTGGAACGCAATTCAGTCGCAGATTGCCATCGGCTCCGGCCGTCTAGTCGGCAAGGGCTTTCTTCAGGGCAGCCAGAAGAAGCTCGGGTTCCTGCCCAACCGTCACACCGACTTCGTCTTCTCTTCCCTCGGCGAAGAGTTCGGACTCCTCGGCTGCCTCGTACTGCTCGGCCTGTTCTACTGGCTCCTGCGCCGGATGCTAGTCGCTGCCCGCCAGTCCGGCGACTCGACCGGCTCGCTGCTCTGCGTCGGGTTTACGGCCATCATCGGCTACCAGATGTTCGTCAACATCGGCATGCTGCTCGGACTCCTGCCCATCACCGGCATCGCCCTGCCGTTCATGAGCTACGGCGGTTCCTCCCTGCTCCTCAACTTCACCATGGTCGGCCTCGTCCTCAACGTGGTCTCCCGCCCGGAATGATGAATCCGCAGATTACGCAGATGCCGCAGATTCCGGTCCGGCATTCGTCATTCGGACTTGATTCGGAATTCGGGCTTCGGAATTCGGAATTGTGAAACCTGACCTTCGGTCGCTGACCCTCGTCGAGCTTCAGTCCGAGTTTGCGGCACTGAGCTGGCCCAGGTATGCTGCGGATCAGGTCTTCACCTGGCTCTGGCAGAAAGGCGTTGATGATATCGGTGCGATGACCAACCTGAGCAAAGAACGGCGCGCCCTGCTGGCCGAGCGCTACAGCCTCAGCCTGGCCGAATTGGTCCGCACCCTCGACGACGAGGACGGCACCACCAAGTTCACCTTCAAGCTCGCGGACGGGAATGTCATCGAATCCGTATTCATTCCTGAGAATCCTCCCCTCGCCCCTAGCCCCCAATCCCTAGCCCCTACGTCCGGCCGTCGCACTGTCTGTGTATCGACGCAGGTCGGATGCAAGCTCGGCTGCTCCTTCTGCTACACCGGCACAATGGGCTTCAAGCGCGACCTCGCCTGGCACGAAATATCCTCCCAAGTGCTGGCCATCCGCCAGTGCCTGGGAAGTAGTAAGTCACAAGGGGAAAGTCCCAAGTCCGGTTCCGCTCCTGACCTGTCCATTTCCCCTTCCCCCTTTCCCCTTGTCACCCAAAGTCCAGGAAGCCACAAGTCACAAGGGGAAAATTCCAAGTCCGGTTCCGCTCCAGACTTTGCCATTTCCCCTTTCCCCTTTCCACTTATCACCAACGTCGTCTTCATGGGCATGGGCGAGCCGTTCCTCAACTACGACGCAACGATTGAGGCGGCGAGGACAATCAACGCTGAGAACGGCCTCGGCATCGGCGCGCGCCGAATCACGATTTCTACCTCCGGCATCCCGGACGGCATCAGGGCGTTCACCCAACTGCCGCAACAGTTCCGCCTCGCCCTCTCCCTCAACGCCTCGGACGACGAGACCCGCTCGAAACTGATGCCGGTCAACAAGCTCTTTCCGCTCAAAGAAGTGCTGGCAGCCATCCGTAAGTACACCGATGCCAGGGGCAAACGCGTGACCTTCGAGTACGTGCTGGTGGACGGCATCAACAACCGCGACAGAGACGTGAAGCAGCTTGCCGTCCTGCTCAAGGGCATTCCCTGCAAGCTCAACCTGATTCCGCTCAACCCGTTCCCGAGCTGCGAACTCAAAGCGCCCTTGGCCGAGTCGGTCGAGACCTTTGCCAAGAAGCTCTGGCCGCTCGTCCCTGCGGTGACGGTCCGGCGCAGCAAAGGCGCGAGCATCCTCGCCGGCTGCGGTCAACTCGCCGGCCTGACCGAATAGCAGAACAACAAGGAGCGGGCGGGAACCGGCAGCGGATTCCCGCCCGCTTGCAGACCGAGCCGTCGGTCACGGCGCTATCGGCGCGGCGATATTGAAGACATCGGTGCGGATGGACTGGAGCACGGACTGGGTCAGGCCGCGCGCCACCCATTTCGCCATCAGCGTCGCCGCTTCCAACGCCGCCGATTCGCCGGATATCTCCTTGCGGCCAAGCGCCCACAGTTCCCGGCCGTACGCCAGGTACGACGGGTAGTCGCAGGTCGGCACACCGGCGCCGTCGCAGACCTGCTTCACCTGCAGCTCCATCGCGGTGATCATCGGAAACACCGCCGTCACCTTCTGCAGCATGACCGGCCGCATCTCATCGAGGGTCGCCTTGATCCGCTCGGTGTTGTACTTCGTATTCCACTTGGCAATACGAGCCGCTGGGTCTTCTGCCATATCACTCACCTCCTTTCCGCGGCGTGATTCATCTCACGGTCCATCGGTCATTCCGCTCGCTCCTGCGGTGCGTCTCGCACCGGCAGTGAAGGAGTCTCGGCTGTGAGACCTCTCCGTCGGCGTCGGGGTGACGGAACGGAACGTGGTGAGTTGCCGCAGAACCGCAGCCGGTCTCATCTCCCGGTTGGCGGTTCTCTCTCTTCTCTTAAGTCATTCGTGTTTCGGACTTCGTCATTGCGTCCTCGTAGTATGTTTGCCGATATCGCAAAAGTGGATGTAACGGAAAGCCCCGGCCGCGGCCGGGGCCGGCCGAACCGGGGCGACCCGGTCACGCCGTTTCGCTCGCGCGCGGCAGCGGCGCGACGAGCAACTGCGCCCGGAGCAGATGCTCGGCCCGCAGCGCGTGCTGCTTCACCGTGCCGGCCGGCATGTTCAGCTCCCGGCCGATTTCCTCGTGGGTCATGCGTTTCATCCAGTGCATCACGGCGACCAGGGCGTCGATCGGGTCCAGCCGCGACAGCATGCGCCAGACCGCCTCCTCCCGCACCTGCCTGACCATGGCCGCGTCCGGCCCGGCGCAGCTCACCGGACTGCCATCCGCTAAGGCGACCGCCGCTCTCTCACCGCGATAGCGGTCCCGGCACATTTCCAGCCAGCGGTTCTCGGCGATGCCCTTGAGCCAGCCGTTGAACGTCCCGCGCCGCCGGTCGAACTTCCCGATGCAGTTGTACGCGGATATGAGCGTCTGCTGCAGCAACTCGTCGGCGTCCGCCCGGTTCCGGCACCGGCGCAGCAGAAACGAATGCACGGCGGCCTTGTTCGGTTCGACCAGGGCCGCAAACGCCCGGTCGATGTCTCTGCGCTCTCGTAGCGACTTCAGCGCTTCTTCCTCTCCCACAGACCCCTCCAATCCACTCATGGCCGGACCGAAGGCTCGCGGCCGGGCCATCCGACCCCGTGGACCGGCCGGGTGCGGCTCCCCGCACTCCTACCCGCTCAACAGCAGGTGAACATCTCATATGCGCTAACTTAAGGAGTTGACTCAGGGCTGGGTGACCATAGAATTGAAGG
>CAZVCQ010000050.1:0-11702 GCA_964626085.1 uncultured bacterium | reverse complement strand
CCGCGATTGTCCCTGGGGCTCGGGACACGATCCGAATCCTCGGCGGATTCGGTCATGTCCCTTGCCGCTACTGCTTCGGGTCGTAGATGGCGCCGAGGAAGAGCACCGAGCCGGTTACGTCGTCGCGGATGGCGCAGAGGAACGGGTGGTCGCAGACAAAAGAGAACTTGTCCTCCGGCCGCGGCATCGCGGTGGCCATCATCTTGACCCCGGTCACCGCCGCCGCCTCGGTCCCTTCTTCGTTCACTTCGACAAACGTCTTGTGCAGGACATCGCTGATGGCCGCCGTGGCCGGCGGCACGACCATCTTCGAGAAGTCGGCCCCGGGAGTGAAGGCCAGTCCCATCCCCAGCGCCTGCAGCGTCTTGACCAGGTTCTGTTCGAATTCGATCTTGAACCGGGGCAGGGCGACCTCGCCTTTCTTCTCGCTGAACCCGTCAAAGAGCTCGGCGAAGTTGTCCGGTTTCGTCGCGCCGATGAGCTCGCCCAGGCCGCCCTTCGCGCGCGGCAGGAACACGTACATGCAAAGCCGACCGTCGCCGTAGGGCAGGACGACTGCCTGCATGGCGTCGTCTTCCTTGTAACGGAATCGGTCTTCCCGGTTCATCATCCGGCGCTGGGCAGGGCCCGAAGCCAGGAGGAACCCGCGCGGCGACGTGAGCTTCGGGTCGAACTCTCTGCTCCAGCTTCCCTTGAAGTAGATGGCGTTGACGAGGACGAGAATCTCCTCGGGCGTCAACTCGCTGACTATCTCTTTGATGCGGCCGTTGGTATTTTTCGCGACCCAGTCGTTGATGGTAGTCACCGCGGAAGGCCGGGCGAAGTCGAGCGTAGTCACCGACGCCTGGTAGTACTTGCCGCAGTCGTCGGCAAACTGCTTGCGCAGCATCACGCCTTTGCGCAGCCAGAGCGAGTTGGCGATGTCGAGCCGCACCTTCTTGTCGGCGCTGACCAGTTCGTCCCGGAGCGCGAGGTTGCCGGCCGCGGCCTCGGATTGAGAGAGCCCGGACATGGCCATCGCGCCGGCCATTGCGCTCCAGGTCGCGCCGGCCGAGCCGTGCGCGGTCATCTGCAGCGCGAGGGCGATGGAGAGCGGCGAGATGAAGACGTTCTGCAGGGGTTTGGCCGCGGTGATGTGGTCGAAGACCTCGAGCCCGAACTTGTTGTCGGCCTCGACCAGTTCCGCGGTACGGACTGCCGCCGGCTGGGCGCCGGACGCGGCTGAGCAGATAAGGACGGCGGTGAGCAATAGGTTCATGATACCTCCGGTGTTCTCGAACAGGCTAACCGGCCTGCCATCGGTTGTCAAAGACCACTTACCCGCGGGCACTGTCGGCTATTCCGGTGAAGAGTCGGGCCGGCCAAGCCGGCCTGCCCGCCTGCGTCTAGCGGCCGGATACGACCAACTTCAGCGACTCGCGGCCGGAGCCGGATTCAAGTGTCAGCAGGTAGGTGCCCGGGGAGAGCGTGCGGTCGAGGTTCACCGTGTGCTCGCCGGCCGATAGCACGCCCTGCGGGAGTTCGGCTACCTTCCTGCCGTCTTCAGAGAACACGAGCAGCCTGACCGCGGAGGCCGTTCCCAACTGATAGCTCACCGTGACCTTGCCGCTAGCCGGATTGGGCGTCACCTTGAGACCGCCGACCGCGGGAACCGCACCGCGCGGCTCCGCGACGGCGGAGACGGGAAAGCGGAAGTGGTGGACCGTCATCTCGCTGGTATCCATCGTCACCTGCTTGCCGTAGCGGAGCATCTCGTCGCGGCTGGAAACGAGCATCTGGTGGAAGGCGTTGTAGGGATAGCCGTTGCAGGGCGTTGAGTCGGAGTAGGAGTGGCCGCTGCCGGGGTTCTCGGTGTTGAGGTTGTCGGGGTCCATCCGGCCGTAGTCGTGCAGCGACGGGTGGCCGTTCCACCAACTCGCCGTTCTCAGTACGTGCTTCCCGGCGTAATAGTCAGCCGCAATCGGGTCCTTGGAGGCAACGAGCGTGTTCAGCCGCGTGCACATATTGTAGGGCGCGTTCGGACCGGTCGTGATTTCGGCGCTCACCCAGGTGGCGTCGATGATGTTCAGGTCCGGGAAACGGGCCTTGCCGAATTCGACCCCGAGCAGCCCCTGCGTCATCGCCTGGTTGTGCATGGTGCCTGCGCCGATGGCCGCGTAGGAGAGGAACCCGATGTAGTGTTTGACCGACGCCGACACGCCGGCGAACGAGTGCGACTTCAGGACCGGCATGTTGATGAACTTCAGGCGCTCCGGTTCGTAGGTCGAGTCATTCCAGACCCCGAGCCGGGTCGAAACGCTGGTGCCGTAGGACGTCACGAACTTGGCGTAGGTCATTCCGGTCGAGTCCTCGCGGACGTAGCCGGACACTGTATCTCCCTGGTCGAACTCGTTCACCCAACGGTTGCCGCTGCCATACCCAATGGCGGTCCAGTTGTAGGCGCCCACGTGGTAGCCCCTTGCGGCGAAGGTGTCGACCACTTCCTGCATGGTTTGGGAGTGGCGCTCGGCGTTGTTTAACGGGTATGCCCAGGACTGGCGCCATTGGCCGTTCTCGACCAGGTCGACTTCACCGGTGAATGTATCGGGATGGGCGACGATGCGGGCGATCAGCCCCTTGAGCAAATCGGTGCTGGGCATCCCCCGCTCGGGCCATTCGGCGTTCACCTTGAGGAGTACCACGTCGTTCTTACCGATGATACCGGCCGTGTCGCACCAGGGCAGGCTCTTGCTGGAGCGATAGAGATAGGTGCCGTTCTGGGCCAGTTGCGACAGCAGCGTGTCCAGGCCTTCGTGATATGTGCCCATGCTGTCCGGAACCGGAATGCTGTCAATGACGAAGATGTGAGACTGGTCCGGCCGGGCCGAAGTCCATACCGGCAGGATGGACCGCGCCGGCGGCGGCACGGTGATACGCTGGCGGACCAGGCTCAGCGGGATGAACACCGCTGCGGCTGAGATTCCGGCGGCCAGGAGCAGGTTCCGGGCCTTCCGGCTCAGCCGGACTTCCGGCAGGTCAAGCCCGATGGCGCGGAGGCCGCGCAGGATGCCGGGGAAGAGGAAGGCGCTCAGCCAGAGGGAACTGGTCCCGGCCGCGGCCTGCTGGCAGGGATAGCGGAGCCGGCTCGGCTTGGTTCCCGACCGCCAAAGCAGCCAGAGAACCGAGCCGATGCCGAGCCAGAGAAAACTGTGGGTGAAGAACCTCGAAATCGCCGTCAGCAATCGCTTCATTGGTCAACTCCTCAAGATTGTGGTGTAACTGGGCACCAGAAATCATCTCACACCCGTATCGGTCTGTCAAGGCCGTGCCGGAGCCCTGAATCCGACATTGAACCACAGAGCGCACAGAGTTCACCGAGGGTACGGATTCAGATTCCTGGATTCACCTGCTCTGCGTTCTCTGTGGCCTCTGTGGTTACGTCTACATCGGTTCTGGGGCGAAGGGAACCGGACGCGGGTGCTTCGCCTCACCGGGGAGTTCCCCTGACTGCGCCAGGTCTCACCGACAAATCGCCGCTCACGTTCAGCGCGGCGCCCTCCTCCGTCCGGCTGCGGCGCTTGATTCTCAGGGGCGAGATGATGAAGAGGCTTGACTCCCCGGTCGGCGACTGCATAACAATCCGCAGTTTCCACGACCGGCTGCTGGCCGAAGGCTCGATACCGGTCAGCCTGATACGCCGGCAGTTGCTGGCCGAATAGCCGGGTTGCCGCTACTCGAACACGACCCGCTGCCATGAGAGCGAGTCGTGGGCGAATGTAAACAGCAGGTAGCCCTTGCCGCTGCCGTAGTCGAGACTGCCCGGCGCCATCGTGCCGCAGATGAAGTGATTGACGCCTCCCACCAACGTGTGCCGCCAGCCGTGGATGTGGCCGGAGACCATCGAGTGAACGCCGTACTTCTGAAGCAGGTGCTGCAGTTTGAACCTCTCGCCGGTGCTCGCCATTCGCCACATTATCGGCTCCGGCCCGTCAAACGCCGGGAAGTGCGTGCCGACGATCTTGATATACCGCCCGCCATCGTCCAGTTCGCTCTCCAGCCAGTCGAACTGGGTCGGACCCAGCAGCCCATCCGCGGTGTCTAGGAATATCAGCTTGACGCGGTCGGCGATGACGACCGGGTAGCAGCTCGGCCCGAAGGTCGTCTTGAACCACTCCCACCCGTCGGGCTGGTACAGGTCGTGGTTGCCGATGGTGGCGTAGTACGGGATGCCGACCGACTGAAGGTCTTTCACGATGCTGTCGTGCTCGTCCGGGGTCGAGTGCTCGGTGAAGTCGCCGAGCGCGCAGAAGAAAGCAATACCCCTCGTCTCGACATCGGCCTTGAGCCGGCCCAGGTTGTTTACGTTATCGTGCTCGACCTGCGGGTCGCCGAACATGGCGAAGCTGAATGAATCCGGGTTCACGGCAACCGGACCCGGCGCGCGCAGCCGGCCGGACAGGTTCTCGCGCACGCGGTCTTCGACCGTCGGGTGGGCAATGAACTGGCCCCAGTCGTACTCGCAGCCGGCCAGGGCAACAAACACCAAGCTGCAAGCCAAAAGCAGCCAGCGACGGCTAGAACTCACGTTGCACCCCCACCTCGACCGCGACCTCGCTCAGCGAGAGTATCAGGCCGGACAGGCCGTTGATTGCCGTGCCGCAACGTCCCAGCAGGTTCCACTCCCGACCGAGGTTGTACGCCCCACGCAGGCCGAATGGGAACTGCTGCGGGTTGTGGACGGTGAACCGGTCGATATTGGCAATCCACGCCGACGCCTCCGCCTGCCTCTGCCGTAGGAACGTCCACTCGACGCGGTAGAGCAGGTTCCACTCCGCCACCGGGCTTTGCCAGTTGAAGGGAGACTTATACCGACCCGCGGCGAACAACGGTGCTCGATAGACGGCGCCGGCAGCCAGCGCCAGGCCGCGTGCCGGCTCGGCCGTCACCAGGCCGAACGCCCGGTTTTCCCCGGCCTGCCAGTCGTTCCATTGCTCGTGCCGAACCCCGACCGCAAGCCCGATGCCGCCGAAATCGAACAGGCGCGCATCTGCGCCGAGCACCAGCGCCGAGAGGCCGTCATGTTGCACCAGACTGAGCGCGACGCCGCCGGTGATGCCGAACCTCCGGTGGATCTGCCACCGGGCATCGCCGCCGACGAGCATCTTGGTCTCAACTCCGGGCTCGTGCCTGAACCCCAGCACGACCGAAGGTATCACTGAGCCGAAGCTGGTCGCAACCAGCAGTGCAAAGGTAGACGACGTTCGCAGCAAGACTAGAGAGTAGAGAACAAGACGGGCGCGGTCAAGGATTCAGGAGCGTCGGCTGTCGTTGCCCAGCAGCTCGGAAACCGCGACCCGTCCGGCGCGGATGTCCGCCTCCCATGCAACCTTGAGCCGGTAGCCCCGGCCGGCGGCAAAGAGCTTCTTGTCCACGTCGTGCAATCGGTTGCGCCGCTGGTCCGGGGTAAGATTCCTGCCTTCGTAGGAACGCGGGTCGGCATGCCAGTACGTCCCGTGGACTTCGACCAGCAGCCGGTCCGGCAGCAGGAAGTCGTAGACGTACGGCCCCAGTGGGAACTGCCAGCGATAGTCGACCCCGGCCGCCTCAAACATCTTTGCCAGCTTTGCCTCAACCAGGTTGTACGCCCGTCCCGGAGAACCGGTCGCCGCCTGTGCCGCGGCTGCCCGCCGGTGGCGCGACCATGCCGTTGCCCGGTCGATGCTGTACCGCCGGGCACGTCGCCGTCGCGCAATGTCGTCCGGATCCGGCCTGGGAATGGGGCTCACGGCTCCTGAGTCCCAAGTTCTCGGGCCGGGCGCGAGACGATCATTCAACCCTATCCGCGGGCTTCTACCAGACGATCTTGGCCCAGTTCGCCTGCTTCAGGCTTTCGCTCGCCGCTTCCGAGATTGCGATCTTCTCGTGCTTCAGCAGGTCGTCGGATACGCGGTTCTCAAAGTTGGCCGGGTCCCGAATCGGCGCGTTGGGCAGCGTATCCCTGAGGTACCGCAGCACGGTCTGCATATTCGCGACCAACTGGTGATGCGGGCTGTGGTGCAGGGCATCCAGAACGGCCAGATCGAGGCAGAACGACGGCAGCCGCAGGTTGCGCAGGTTGCGCCAGATCTTGGCCAGGCGAATTTCCTCGATGAAGTCCGACTCCTTTACGACCCTGAGGTGGGTGTCGAGATTGGTGCGGGTCACCCGCTGGTGCGCGGTTTCGAAAATCCGGTGGTCATTCGAGCCGCCCCACTCCTGACGGGCGGGTATGAGCTGAACCTCGAGACCGTGGTGTTGCAGGCCGATTGAGGCGCTCTGGCGTATCGGCTTGAGGCCCCGGTCCTTCAGGAAGTCAAAGAACCGGTCGTAGAGCTTGTCGGCGTCCAGCGGGGTGCGCGGCCCCAGCGAGACCAGGATGTCGATGTCGGTCGAGCCCCTGACTCGCGTTCCCTTTGCATACGACCCGCAGAAGCTTATGCCCAGCAGGAACCGTCCGGCCCACTCGGTTATCGGCGTCTTCAGCTCTGCCGCAGCGAGCTCGGCCGGCGACGCCTCGCCGCTCGGCAGGTCGTAGTTGGCCAGAATCGAACGGACATATACATCCGGTAACATCGCACCTCCTCCGACGCCGCGCCGCGCCGGGAAAGTCTAGAGCTAGCCTTGGTTTGTGCCCCGGCCTTTGGTTTCAACCGGGATGGCATAGAATAGGGTTCCGCCGCTGACCTGTCAACTACGTCGCACCGTAGGAGTCCGGCGGTGCCGGCATGATTTCACAAGTCGGCCGAAGCTGAACTATGTAGGCGCCGTAAGGCCGTTGCGCAGTACTTCGGTCGCACGGGGCTCATCGCCAGCAAAGGAGGCGTCGGGTAGACTCCCCGCCGACCCCACGGCCCGACTTCCGTACGCCCTCCCCCAATCTTCAGTGCGATTGAACCGTGCAGAGGGCGCTGTGCCGCCCTCGGCGGGCGGCATGAATTCTGGGTCTTGTCTGTGGGCTAGGTTGGGCCGTGCAGGGGACGCTATGCCGCCCCGCAGGGGCGGCGCGAATCCTGTACCTTATTGCTTGAGATTGGGCCGTGCAGGATTCGAACCTGCGGCCACCGGATTAAAAATCAGGTGCTCTGCCAACTGAGCTAACGGCCCAGATCATTCCAGATTTCAGATTGTAGATTGAAGCTTGGAGAAGTCAAAAGAACGCCTTAGCCCGAACATTCCCGATTGGGAACAGAAGATAGCAGATTGGTGAGGAAAGCGCACCGTTTTGCCTTCTGGCCCTTGCCTTTTGACTCGCATCCAACCCCTGTGAACTGGCATCTGGCGGCGCAGCCCTCTCCGCCTTCTGACCGTTGGTTTCTAGCTTCTGCCTTCTGAGTTCGTTTGCTCCGGCTTGGCCGGCTGGACCGCGTCCGCCGCGTGCTTGGCGTAGCGATAGTGATACTTGTAGTAGTAGTAATAGTAGCGACCGTAGCGCCCCGACCGTTGCACGTCGTTGACCACCAGGCCGGACAGGTGAGCGCCACCATTGAGCATGGCGCGGCGGGCGTCTTCGAGCGCGTCGAAAGTGGTCCGGCCGGCACGAACAACCATGATATTGGTGTCGGCCAATGCCCCGATAATTGGCGTGTCGGCTGCTACCAGCACCGGCGGCGTGTCAATCACCACATAGTCGTACTCGCTCTCCAGCCGTTCCAGCAGTGCATGAGTTCCATTGAGCGTAAGTAGGTCTGCCGGGCTCGGCGGAATGGTGCCGCAGGGCAGACAGAACAATCCGTCAAGGCCGGCCGGAAAGATGGCCTGGGCCGGGTCGCTGTTCAGGACGACGAGGTCAGACAGGCCCGGCTTCTTCCCGTGCTTGAATACGGTGTGGAGCACCGGGTGACGCAGGTCTGCATCTATCAGCAGAACACGGGACCCTGCCTGGGCCAGCACCGACGCAAGGTTGACCGAGATGGTGGACTTGCCCTCGCTCGGTCCCGGCGAGGTCACGGCAATCGTATGCATCTTACGCTCGGCGTTGGCAAAGGCGAGGCCGGTACGCAGCATGCGGAAAGACTCGGCACCGGAAGACTCGACGTCGGTGTGGGTGATGAGGTGCGAGGTCAACTCTCCATTCCGCCTCTGCCGACGCTGGCCGGCGGACACGAGCTGCGGCACGCTGCCGAGCACCGAATATGACCGCCGTTCCAGCTCGCGCGGGCCGTGGATGGAGGTGTCGAGATACTCCGCCCCCCACACCGAGCCGAGGGCCAGGGCCAGGGCAAGCATCAGGCCAAAGGAAATGCTCCGTTGGACGTCGGGCTGGGTCTGACTCGCACCCTGCGCGTAGTCGATTATTTTCACCGACGGCAGCCTGCCCGCTGCCTGGATCTTCGTTTCCTCGTAGCGCTGGGAAAGCAGCGAGTGCACAGTTCGGTCGGTTTCCGCCTCGCGAGTCAGCCCGGCCAGGATCCGCTCGGTCTCCGGCAGGCGGGCGATCTGAGCATCGTAGCTTGAAAGGGCGCTCGCCAAGAATTCCTTCCGGGCCTCAAGAGCAGCCAGCCCGGTCTTGAGGGTCAGGGCCGATTCGAACCGGGCGCCGAGCTGCCCGACCGGGTCATTGAACCCCTGCTGAGCGATAAGGGACTTCAGCGCGGTCCCGAGCTGGACGCGGGTGCTGTCAATCTGACGGTCCAGGTCCCGGACCCGCTCTGAGGTCTGGCTGAAGCCGCCGATCATCAGGTTGGTCTTTGCGACCTCAAGCTGGTTCAGGCTACCCTGGAGGCTGGAAATCACCGGCGACCCAATGCCCTCCAACTTGCCCGCCATACCTTCTCCTGCCTGGTCGATCTGGCTCTGGACGTACGCGATCTCAGCCTCGTTCGCCTTTATCTCAGCCTCTACCTGCTGGTACGCAGCGGCGACGCCGGACTGCCGGCCAACGACGGCCCTGGTCTCGGCGTCGAGGTCGGCCATCTGGTGAGTGGTCTTGAACTGCTCCAGGTTCTTCTCGGACGAGTCCAGCCTGGGTCCTACCACGGCCAGTTGGCTCGCGATGAAGCTCTTGGTTGACTCTACGTCAGCCCGGTTCTGGTCCAGGTCGTATTCTTGATAGGTATCAAGATAGACGTTGGCGGCCGTAGAGGCGGCTCCTCTGGACGGACCGGCTGCTACGATTTCGATGACGTCGGTCTCGCGCACCGGCCGGGCCGCAACCATCTTCTGCAGGTTCTCGGCCGAGATCTTCATCGAATCGGGCATTCGTTCGGCGACCTTTGCCGCCATGCTCCGGCTGCGCAGGAGTTCTATGCAGTTGGCGACGTAGTTGCCTTTGGAGCTGTAAATTGGAATCCCGTTGGCGAAAACGCTGCTCGCGTCGCGGGACGTGACCATGAAGGTTGCCTTGGCCTGAAAGACCGGCCGAGTGCGGACGATGGACACCGCGGTCAGCCCCAAGACTCCGAAAAACAGTCCGATTGCCAGCCATTTCCGGCGGGCGAGCATCCCCAGATAGTCGTAGAAGGTTACTTTGCCGTCGGAAGTTGCTGGTCTGCCCGGCAGACGTCCGTCCTTGAGCCCGGATGCCGAAACCGCGGTTCTTTCGCCAGACCTCGTGTCCGGTTTCACGAACTGACTCGGTTCATTATCGTCAGAACGAGGATGATAAGTGTCGCTGCGGAAGTGACGACGGTAAGCCAGTCGCGGACATTGTACCACGGCGAAGACGGCACGATGACCACGTCTCCGGGAGCAAGCCGCAAGACTTGCCCGGAGTCCATCATCTTCTGCAGGTCAATGCGCGTCCGCTTCTGGGTAACCGCTCGAATCAGGACCACCCGCCTCAAGTTTGCGTTCTCAGCCGGCCCTCCGCCCGCGGAGAGCAGCTCCACGATGTCCGGGGAGGCGACGAAGCTGTAGGCCCCGGGCGAGCGCACCCGGCCCCAGACATAGTACTTGGAGCCCGGCACCTGAGACGCGGGCTGAGCCCAAGCCCAGCCGACGGCTACGAGAAGCGCGGCAACGAAGGGGACGGAAGACCGGCTTTCGCGGATCTGTCTTCTGACTTTGCCCCTGCCCCCCCCTGTCTGCCGTTCACAACTGCACCACATTCCGTCTTCATCCCCGCAAACCCCAACCCGCGAACTGACCCTCTTCTTTGTTTCCCGTTCATCGTTCATCGTCTGTCGTCCCTCTTTGAGCTGCAACCGGCAGAAACTGGTTGGTGCAGACTCGCCCTTGGGACGCGCTGTCTTGTTCTGTCCTTGGTTCCTGGCTCTTTGTCCTTGCGCCCGGCATTCTCTCGCTGAGTGGTCATCGGGACTTGGGGATTGTCCCTCCCCGGCGGCGGGCGAAGTGAGACCAACAACTCGCGCGCGGCGCGCTGCTCCTCACTTCTTCGGTTCAATCTCGAAGTAGGCCGATCGGTGTATCGGGTACGGCCTGCCCTCCGACTCGCCCATCGCCTGCGTGCGCATTTGCTCGGCCGGCACGCCCAGCGACTTGAGATACTCGAATGCGGCTTTCGCCCTCCGTCCCGACAAGGGGAGGTTGTGTTCCACTGTGCCCTCCTCGGAGGCGTGGCCGGCGATGACGATTCTCACCTCCGGGTTGGCCAAGAGCACGTCGGCGTTCCGGCGCAGGGTAGCCGCAGCCACCTCGGTGATGTCAGACTTGTCCCACTCGAACCAGATGGCGTAGAGCCGGAGCTTCTCCGGGATCGGAGCGGCGACTGGGGGTACCTCTGGTTCCGGAGCAGGCTCGACGAAGTGCGACGGTATCTCGGGCCCGCGATATTGGAACGCCTTGTCCATTTGGTAGCTGACACCGACTTCGAGGCGTCCGAATCGAGCGTCTCCCTCTTCGAAGATCAGGCCTTCCATCTTGGTCCAGGCGACGGTCGCGCTGACCGGGCCGAACTTGGCCTTGACTCCGGTATTCAAGTCGCGGGTGCTCCCCTCAAGCACCAGTGCGACGTGAGGATGCACGTAGATCTCCGCGCCGCCGAGCAAGGCGACCGCCCACTGGTGATACCCGTCAAGGAAGAAATCGGAATTGAAGTACTCGCTGCGCTCAGAGTACCCGACAAAGCGCCCTCGGCCGAGTCCGACGTGGAACCGGGCAAACTTCGTCACCGGTATGCTCGTCATCACGAAAGCGGAGAATCTCTCAGTCGTCCGGACGTACTGGGTACCGTCTTTGTTCAAGTATTTCCAGTCTGGCCAAGCGTTCGCCGTGTCGTGGCCGACTGGCGAAACATAGCCGTTGAGCCCGACGTCGTAAACGCCTACTGCCAGGCCAAAACGGTCGGGGTCGCCACCGAGAATCTGGTACTTCACGTCCAGCACGTAGTCCGCGAATGTATAGGCAGTCACGGCGAAGTCCAGGTGTTTTAGTGGCGAGTAGCGCACGTTCGCGTTGACTTCCAGGTAGTTCGTGTTCTTGGGTGTGTTTACAAGCGGATACGTCATATCGCCTGAAATCGCCAAAGCGCCCGAAGGCAGAACGTCCGCAGTCGGTACCTCATACAACAGCGTCGGGCTGTTGAAGCGAGCCGAAGCCGGCGTGGCGACCGCCAGCAAAGCGAGTACAACCAGCCCCGGCAGATACCTGATACTCATGATTCCTCCCTTGTTACGTGCAATCCGTGCACCGCCAACCGTTGGGGCGCATAGTGCCCGTTTTGGCTGTCGGCATATCCGTCGGCCATGACGCGAGGTCTGGGAAGTTAAACGTGTCATATGTCGCCC
>CAZVCQ010000049.1:0-11710 GCA_964626085.1 uncultured bacterium | reverse complement strand
TCTTGCCCTTCTCGGTCAGGAAGTCGCGCAGGTGCGGGTCCCGGTAGTCGACTTCGGCGATATTATGGTCGCAGAAGTAGCAGGTTCTCTTGCGGCGAATGGGTTGTTTTCGTCTCATGTTCGTGTCAGTGAGGATAGAGAAAAAGCCGGGAGAGTCAAGGAAGGCGCGGCGCGGTCGCGCCGCGAGTTTCCAGTGTCCAGGTGGCAGTTGGCAGTGGCGGAATGACCGCAGATCAGGCAGATGACGCAGATTGCCCGGCGCCGAACGAAGGCAAAGAGCAGGATGCAGAATGCGGGAGTTCCTCCTCACCCCACCCCTCTCCTCGTGGAGGAGAGGGAGAGCGAAGCGAGGGTGAGGAGACGATTGAGTGCGGGAGCGGGGTTCCCGCAAACCAAAGCCGAGGCCAGTAGCGATTCCGGTGACTGCCGAATGTTGACACCGGATGGTCGGCTGGATAGCCTTGACCCAGGTGTAGTTGGCCGTAAGGAATCTGCAACCACGAGGTTGACCATGAGGTATCTGCTTTCGCTTCTGTTGTTGGCGGGCCTTGCGCTGGCGGTCGAGCCCTACGTCGGGGTCAGCGCAGTCCAGCCGCTCGAGTCCGAGACGCACGCCATCTATCGGCTGATGCCCGGCGCTTGCCTGGGTGTCCGGCTTCCCCGTACCGCAACTGTGGCGTTCAGGGCTGGCGGAACCGGTTTTCTTGGTTCCGGTGGCGGCGAGTTCCGGGAGTTTCGTCTGGCCAGCGCCGCGCTGGAACTGGGAGTGGAACTGCGCGGTCGGTCCCCGCTCGGCGTCTACGTCGTGCCGGCGATAATCGCAGGCTATGCCGCAGAGCGGACGTTGGAGGCCGATACGCTCGGCAACATCTTTGCTCGCTGGGACGGCGGCACAAGCCTGGGCTTCAGTCTCAACGGCGGGGCTATGCTCTACCGGACCGGCGCGCTCCGGCTGGACGCCGAGGCCGGATTCCGGTTCCTGTCGGTTCCCACCGACCGAGCGCAGACCGGCTACCTGTACTCCTACTTCTCGTCGGTGGAGTCTTCGACATTCGGGGTCGGGCTGGTGGCCCGTTTTGCGCCGTCCGAGCCTGAGTCGGGGAGGGAGTAATGAGATTTGCGGTCGCCCTGCTCGCCTTCGCAGCGGCAGCATTCGCCGACGGCGGCATGGTTGCGCCACCGGATGTGGCGATTCAGGAATTCGGCCAAGTGGCAATTATCCGGCACCAGGACGGAGTGGAACAGCTTGCGGTCGCCTCCTCGTTCCGGTCCGAAGCGACCGATTTCGCATGGATTCTGCCCCTGCCAGCCGAGCCCGCGGTTGATTCCTTCAACATGGAGCTTCTATATGAGCTCCAGTACCACTGCCGACCGCTCTACCGTACCGGGTCAGGTATCGGTTGTGCCGCAGATGCGGGGTCGGGACTGGGGCGAAACAGCGACTCGCTCGGCGTGGAGGAGATCGAGCAAGGAGTAATTGGTTCGTACGACTATCAGGTACTCAAGGCCGCGATGCCCGAGACCCTTGCCAGCTATCTTGTCGGTCACGGATATGCACTCCCGAGCAACGCAGCTTCGGTATTTGGCCACTACACCGAGAAGAACTGGCAGTACTTCGTTGTCGCGCGACTGAGCGACAGCGTCGAGTACTACTACGACCGCTCGGTCGGAATCAGGTTGACCTTTGCCACCGACTCGGCAGTCTACCCGCTCTACATCAGCCGGCTGAGTTCCGGATACAGCGGGGTGGTCCTTTACGTCGTCGCCGACCATCGGCAGATGTTCAACGGCGCCCGGCTGCTCTTCTCCGGCCGCGTGGACCAAGGGACCTTCCCGGACTTTCCCGGCTTCATTGACCGGGCGGGCCACCTGACCAAGTTGCTCAAGTACTACGATCCGTCGGGAATGGAGGATATCACCCTGCGTCAGGCGCCTGATGACCGCGATTTCCGTCTGATTGAGCGCGGCTATGGGTACATCTACGGTGCTCTGAGCGGCCTGATTCCACTACTGGGCATCGTCGTCTTCGCGCGTCGGCGCAGGAGCCGAAGCCGTCCCTAGCTCCAGGAACAGCTCTGCGCCCGGTGCCTGCCCGCGGGTCTCGGCTGTCCTTGACAACGTACTCGTGCGGCCGAGAATCTTGTCAGGAGTCACAGTGTTTGAAACATCGCCGACAGGCGCGCCCAGCATTCTGCGCCGGTGCGTCTTGTCGGCACAAACAGGAGGTACATTGTGAAAGGTAGGTCAAGTGCAGTTCTGCTCGCGCTCGTTGTCGCTACGCTAGTACCGTCCATCGGTCTCGCACAGTACACGCCCAAGTGGCAGGTCGGAGACTGGTGGATAGTCAAGACGTGGCGGCGAGCTATGATGTCCCCGCGCCAGGAGTGGAGGTGGGACTACCTGCGATATGACGTTGTCCGCACCGACAAGGTTGGGGAGAACGATTGTTATGTCATCGAGATCCGAGGCGACGTGCAGCCAAACATAGGGCGGGATGGAACCGCAGGCAGAGCCCTGTACGTCCGCACTGACAACTGGCTCGTGGTTCGGACCGAGAAGGCTAGATTCTACGGCGGCAAACGCAATTCGACAGACACTAGAGACTACCCGCGCGGGCTCTTTGGCCCGTTCATAAGCGAACCACGACTGCCGAGGTTCCCGCTGCAGCCCATGAACCAGGATACGGCCTTCGAGAGGGAGAGACGCGACGACTGCTATGCGGACCTACGCGAGCTAGCGCGCCCAGCCGACCCGGGCCTGGCCAAACGCCTGTTTGATGAGGGTGACGCTTCGGGCAGCCTTGTCATCAGGCCGAAGGGTGCTGTGTATGAGGTCAGGTCCGAACTGGCTAGCGATTTCGTACCGGGTTCACTCACCCAGAGAAAGTTCATCACGCAGAGTCTTCAGCTCTGGAGCGACGACCTGCCATGGAGGCCGTTCGAGGAGTTCGTCCGGTACAGCGGCACGAGTGGAGGCCGTGGCGTGACCGAGCGAAGTTGGCTCATAGCGGTCGGCAAGAGGGAGAAGTAACCATGCGAAGCAGAGCTGCTTCTTGTGTCGTTCTGCTTACGGCTAGCCTGCTGACCAGCGTGCAGGCCTACACTGAGGCGCCGGATAAGCAACCGGAGCCGTGGGCGGGGTACTGGTGGCCGGGCTACGACGGCTGCGGGGACATACACATGTGGAAGGGAGGGAGCTACGGCAGCCCGCCCGGCCCGATCTACGACCATGATACACGGTACTTCTGGCTTCCGGAGTCCATCCGAGATAGCGCCCAAGCTTGGGAGTATGACACCCTCCATGGTCACCGTACCGTCCACGACACGCTTGACTGGATCGGCCACTGCAACGGAATCACCTGTGCCAGCTTGATCGAGCCCGACCCGCCTACAGATTGTGGAGCACTCAGCCAGGATGACTTGGAGGGCCTACTTGCCGAGATGTACATGGACTGCGCCGCCCAAGATTTGATAGACACCAATCTGCCAAGTAACATCTGGTTGACCCTCCGCGCGTGCATGGGTCCGGACGTACAATGCAACCTGTCCTTGGCTGTTGACTTCGACACGGCAGATGTGTGGTACTACGCGGTCTACGGGTACCGGATTGATGGCGACCTGATAGGCGGCACGCTGTTCCGCGGCGAGATGACGCTGTACTACGAAGACCATACTTACGGCGTGCTGCATGACTCCGCTTCCGCCTCGTATCGATTCGAGTGCGACGCAGTCCAGAGCAGTATCGGTCTCCTACCGATACCGAGCACGGGTACTTGGCTTGAGTGCCACGGACCCTCCGGCCTCGACTCCCCGCCGGACTGGATCTGCGCGCCCGAGAGTCTAGTCAACACGGTGTTGTACAGGAATCCCTACGTCAACGACGCGACCATGGCTGGGTACGGCAGACTCAAGCGGGTCATTGAGCACAAGACGATCATCCTGGACGACGCGTACATGGACTCAATGTACGTATATCCTCCGCCAGACAACCACCCGCGGGTTCGGAGGCCGGGCTTCGCCGACAGTTGCTGGGCCACTGACGACATGACGGACTGCAAGTATACCGCGATTCTGTGGTATCCGCGACTGGCGTGCAGTGGCTCTTGGTCCTTCTACGTCTACAAGACGCCTCCAGCGGACGGAGACACCTTAGACCCGCTTGCAGACGTGGGATGGGGCATTCCGGTAATCCTCAATGGCCAGTACTGGACCTATTCTCAAGCAGTTCCACCGTTTGACACTTGGCAATTGCTCGGCTCGCACTCTTTTACGCAGGAAAGCGCGTGGATCTTCGTGTCGCACTGGGACTACACATTCCCATACCACTACTTCACCTACTTCGATGCGGTCAGGCTCGAGTTCAACGAAGGAGGCCTCGAAGGCGGGGCCAGCTCGTCTAGCTTCGCGCTCAGCGGTGAGTCGCAACGGACCCGAGTTACGCCGAACCCGGTCAGGAGAACTGCCCGCATCAGCTACGTGGCGGCCAAGCCTGGCCCTGTCGAGGTCGTCGCCTATGACGTGATGGGCCGGGCTGTGCTGAGGACCCTGCAAGACGTCCAGCACGCCGGTCCCCAGAACGCGACCATCTCTCTTGATGGACTTCCGGCTGGAGCGTACATCGCCAAGGTGAACGCGAGGGGCGAACACTCAACTTGCAGGTTCGTCGTATGCAGATAGATGAGAGGCGGAGGTCGAGTCTGAGGTAGAGTACTAGGCCGAGCCAAAGACAGTGAGTGCGGGAGCACCTGCAGGTGCTCCCGCAAGTTCATGTCCTGCGGGCCGATAGCGATTGCGTAGCGACGCGACGCGGGAATACGGCAGGAGTGCGCCCGGTTTGAGGCCGGCGACCGGATGCGGGCGCTACTGTTTGGGTAGCGGTTCCGGCCCGGGCTGCTCGGCGAGGGCGGAGCTGATTTCGAGCTTGCCTTCGAGTTGGCCCAGGCGTTTAATGGCGTCGTCGTACTTGTTGTGGGCGTTCTTGAGGTGGGTGCCGACCGTGTCGAATTCGTCGCGGAACTTGCCGAAGTCGCCCTGGAGCCGGTTCAGGTGGCTGAGGATTTCTTCGGCCCGCTTCTCAATTTGCAGCCCACGCAGGCCGAAGACGATTGCCTGCAGATAGGCGTAGAGGCTGTTGGGTGACACCGGTATGACGCGGCGCGATATAGCATAGGCGCTGACGTTCTCCTCGTCCGGCTCGTCCTTGATTATCATCTCGTAGTAGACGTTCTCGGCCGGGATGTACATCAGGGCAAAGTCGTAGGTGCCTTCGTCGGGCAGGATGTACTTGCTCGCGATGGCATCCACGTGCTTCTTGACGTCGGCGATGAAGCGCTTGCGCAGCGCCTTCCGTTCCGCGTCGCTGGCGGCGGTCAAACGCTGGAAGTTCTCGAGTGGGAACTTGGCGTCAACCGGAACCAGCTTCGGCCCGAGCTTGATGACCGCATCCACTGCCTCGCCGCTGCGGAACCGGTGCTGGAGTTCGTAGTTCTCGGGTACGACCTGGTCGAGCAGGTTGCCGAGGAAGAGCTCGCCCACGACGCCGCGCAGCTTCGGTGCCTTCAGTATCTGCTGGAGCGAGGCGATGTCCTTGCCGACCTCGTAGATCTGCTGGGAGGATTTGGAGAGCTCGCCCATCTTGGTTGAGACATCACGGATAACAGTGGCCGCGTTGTCCAGCCGGGTGTTGACCTGGCCGGTGGTGTCGCGCATCGAGCGGTCGAGGCCGGTCAGGCGCTGGTTCATCTGGGATGTCATGTCGGCCAGTTGTTGGTTGGCGGTCCTGGTGTTGTTGGTGATGGCGTCTGCGGTATCACGTCGCAGGGCCGACATTTCTTCCTGCATGCGAGCGAGTCCCTGCTGGTCGCCGTGCCTGGCAGCAAGGCGGATATACACCAGCAGGACAAGAACGAGGATGGCTACGGCGCAGACTGCTACGATGACGGTGCCAAGCGTGCCGGTCACGTCAGAATCATAGACCGGCCGGTCGGGTAGTCAAGCGGAAGGGACGACCGTTCAGTTCTGGCGAATGTCGGCGCCCGGGGTGCAATCCGCGGACGGCGAAGCCATGGTTTCGCCCGCGTCCCAGCCGTAGACGGTATTGAGCACCGAGTTGAAGAGTTCGTAGGCCCGCGTACCCGAGCCGCAACCGTTGACGATGAAAGAGAACGCGAACGTGTCGGTCTGGCCGAAGAGGTAGCCGGAGAGGCTGAACACGCCGCGGATGTAGCCGGTCTTGGCCGCAACGTGGGGGCCGACGTCGAGGTTGCGCTTGATGAGCGTGCCGGGCCGGCCCGGCACTGCCAGCGTGGAGATGAATAGGTCCCGCCATTTCGATTCGTACACGGTGACGAGCAGCTCTGCCAGGGTAGTGGGTGCAACACGGTTGCGGTGAGAAAGGCCGCAGGCGTCCCAGACCCGCAGGCCCGGCCTTGTGACCTTGCGTTCGTCAAGAAAGGAACTCATCAGTTTCCACGCGGGGACCTTGTGGGCGCGGCTCTGGAACTGGAGCATCCACTCGGCCTCGGAGTTGTCGGATTCGCGGTTGGCGAGCACGAGGTGGCGGTAGCCGGGGAAGTCGGGCCGGTCGTTCAGGCCCAGCGAATCAGCGAACTTGCGGTTGGCCCGGTGGAGATGGACGCGCAGGTTGGTGGAATCGAGCTTGGCGTCGAGTGTGCTGACAAGCGTGGAATCCCAGTGCTCAAGGGCGCAGGTGGTAATCAGCAGTTTCTGACAGGAGGCCGGGGCGAGTGCCGTCTTCGCGCCGAGGCCGTAGAGGAGCGAGTCACGCGAGCAGGAGTAGACGGCGATACCGGTGCGCCAGGACCTGCTGCCGTGGGCGCTGACCTGAGAGTCGAGCGCGGACTTCAGGTCGAAACGAAGACCGGCAGCGGACGATTGCGGCGGCGAGACCGGGGCGTTGGTACTTGCCACACCGAAGGTCAGGGCGGCTATCAGGACCCGGAGCATCAGTTGTGCGGAAGGTCCGGTATGCTAGCGCTTCCCAATGATAAAGTCGTGGGCGGACATCGCGGCCAGCGCGCCGTCGCCGACCGCGGTCGCGACCTGGCGCAGGTGGGTATTGCGGACGTCGCCGGCGGCGAAGATGCCCGGGACGTGGGCGCGGAGCCGGTCGTCGGTTTTGATATTGCCGGAGTCGTCCAGCGCGAGCAGGTTCGAGCACCAACCGGTGTTGGGTAGCCAGCCGACGTAGACGAAAGCAGCGGCGACCGGCAGGGGAAAGGTCGACGCGTCCTTCAGGTTCTTGACGGTCAGGTTCTCAAGGCGCTGCGTGCCGTTGAAGGACTCGACCACGCAGGAAAGGTGGTAGGCGACGTTATCGCGTTCCCGCAGGCGTTGCTGCGCGAACTTGCAGGCCCGGAATTCGTCGCGCCGGTGGATGACGTGGACGTGGGCGACGATGTTCGCCAGATACAGCGCTTCGTCCAGGGCGGAGTCGCCGCCGCCGATGACCGCGACCTCGCGGCCTTTGAACAGCGGGCCGTCGCAGACCGCGCAATATGAGACGCCGCGGCCGGTGAGTTCGGTTTCGCCGGGCGCTCCCAGCAGCTTCGGCTTGACCCCGGAACAGACGATGACTGCGGCGGCTGCAACCGGACCGGCGGTCGTCGCCACCTCGAATCCGGCCGACGTCTGCGCGATGCCGGTTGCTTCGGCGTTCAGCATCTCGCAGCCGAACCGCGTTGCCTGTTGCTCCATGGTCTGGGCGAGCAGCATGCCACTGACCGGCTCGGAGAAGCCGGGGTAGTTCTCAACTTCGGAGGTGAGCGCCATCTGGCCGCCGGCGAACGACTTCTCGAGGACCAGTGCCTTGTGGCCGGAGCGGGCGGCGTAGATGCCGGCGGTGAGCCCCGCCGGGCCGCCGCCGACTGCGAGGATTTCGGTCTGCTTCACGCCGCGCTATTCTAGAAGAAAAGGCGCGGAAGGGCAAGCGTTGCCGCGCCTCGGCCGGGAAACTCGGCAACTCCGCCAGCAGTGGAATCTGAGGCGGATAGAACAGCGGGCGGGTCGAGCTACGGGTGAAGCTACCGGTCAAGCTACGGGTCGAGCTACGGGTGAAGCTACCGGTCAAGCTACGGGTCGAGCTACAGGTGAAGCTATGGGTCAAGCTACGGGTCAAGCTACGGGTCGAGCCACGGGTCAAGCTACGGGTCGAGCTACGGGTCAAGCTGCGGGTCAAGCTACGGGTCAAGCTACGGGTGAAGCTGCGGGTCGAGCCACGGGTGAAGCTACGGGTCGAGCTACGGGTGAAGCTACGGGTCGAGCTACGGGTGGAACTATGGGTGCAGCTACTCCCCCAATGACCCCTACCCTTGAATTGTCGGCCTTGCACTATGTCACAACCTGCGGATAATACAGATGTTGTGACCTATCGACGGGATTCGTTCAACTGCCGTTTTCCGCAACGTATTCTGAAGGATAGAACCCGGTGAAAGCGTTGCCGCTTTCAGCCGAGACTCAGGCAATCATGATCCGCATCCGCACCTGTGGCTGGACCCTGTGCGTTTTCGGTATGAGCCGGGGCGAAGCCTGGCGACTGGTCAAAGCCAGGGTCGAGCGCCGCATAATGGATGCCGGGGTTGCGATCCTGGAAGTCAACGTGTACCGGCGCTACGTGCATGAGTTGGTCAAGGCGTTCCGAACCGAAACCGGAGAGCCGCTTGCCCAGGCTATCGAGCTTGTCATCCGGAAGTGGGTCAACCTCGGTCTTGAGTCCGGCCTGCTGCAGGGGCTGCTTGGCGACTGCTTCCTGCGCTTCGAGCAGAACGGATATGCCAACCCCGCAGTCACGCTTCCCGCCCGCGGAAAGAAGCGCGGGCCAAAGGCCCGGCGTCTCCCGCGCCGCTCCTACGAACAGGCGCTCAAGAAGGGTCGGGCCTCCCGAGCCCGTCACGGCAAGGTCGAAGACCAAGCGGCCAGACAGAAAGCCGGCTCTGCTGAAGCGGCTGTGATTGCCGACAGGCTCAGGCCGGTTCTGACTGCGCGCGCGATTCCCGGTGCCCAGTTTATCAGCTACTTTGCCTTTGCCCAAAGACTCGGCCGCCTCTCCCGAAACTACTCAGCCAAATCTCTCGCCATGGCCGCGGCCGACCTCATTGACCTCTACGAAGCCAAATCTCTCGACGGCGACACGCTCCGCGCCATCGCCGTAACCCTCTTCGGTGTAACGAACCTCGATTGATCCGTCCGCGCGCGGCGGTCTCGGCGGTCCTTGACAACGTGCCTGCGAGGCCGAGAATCTAGTCAGGAGTCACAGTGTTTGAAACATCGCTGACACGCGCGGCCGGCTTTCCACGTGGATGCGTTTTGTCGGCATCAACAGGAGGTGCATTGTGAGAGGTAAGTCAAGTGCAGTGATGCTCGCGCTCGCCGTCGTCGCGCTAGCGCCATCTCTGGGCATAGCGCAGTACGCGCCCAAGTGGCATGTAGGAGACTGGTGGCTAACGAAGACGTTAGCGGTGCCTCCGCAAGGCGGCGGCTGGGCGTGGCGGTACAAGCGGTACGACGTGGTCCGAATCGAGAAGGTCGGGAAACGAGACTGCTATGTGCTCCAGACTGTAAGCTCGGGACCCAAAGGAGAGATGGAGCGGGATACAGTTCTCTTCTACGTGCGTGTTGATGACTGGCTCATAGTGAGACAAGACGTCGCGCGCTTCTACTCCGACAAGCCAATCGGTATGGGAATACGGCATGCGCCGCTCGGCCTCTTCGGTCCTTATCCTGGGGAGCCCGCACTTCCTCGGTTCCCTTTGCGTCTCGACGATCCGGACACATCGTTCAGACTAAAGAAGCGTGATTTTGACGGCGGTACGGAGATGCGCGAGATATCGAGCATTGCCGACCCGGCTACGGTCAAGCGCTTGCTCGACAAGGGGGACTCGGCGAGCAGCCGCGTTTTGCGGCCGACCGGTATTGTCTATCAGGTGCGGAATGAGCTAGGCGGCAATTTGGAGCCCGGTCCCTACCCCGGGGAACGACGCATAAAGCAGAGCCTGCAGTTCTGGAGCGACGACCTGCCGTGGCGGGTGTACGAGGAGCTTGTCCGGTACACGGGGCCGAAACCGGTTCGTCGTGTCGAACATCGAACGTGGCTCATCGCCTATGGCCGGGGAAAGCTGTAGCCATGCGGGCGCGCTCAGCTTGGGTATGCGCGTTCACGCTGGCTGCCGTCTTCGTTGCCGGCGCGCAGCCCTACCTATGGGTTGACAGCGGTTCGGTGCCCGAACCGTGGTCCGGATGGTGGTGGCCGGAGTACGACGGTGGACCGGATAGCGGACCCTATCTCTGGCAGGGCGGGGGCGGGAGGTACGGTGATGACCCGGGTCCGATATACGACCTCGACACGCGGTACTTCTGGTGGCAGGGACCACGCCGGACTCGAGCCCAGGCCTTGGAGTATGAGGCGCACCGAACGACCGACCCGAATCACAAATCATGGGGTCACTGCCATGGTGTCTCTTTCGCGCAGGCACTGGAAGCGCAACCACCCGCCGACAACGGGGCACTTAGCCGGGACGACCTGGAGGGTCTGCTCTCCGAGCTCTATTGCTGGTGCGCGTTCAAGGACGAGACTGAACATGACGTCGGACCCGGCGACTTGTGGAGTATGCTACAATGGTACCTAGGTCCGAGTGCTCCAGATTCGGGGGCCGTCGTCGTTGACTTCTGCAGGCTGCTCTGGAATGGCCAGGACGTCGGTTGGAACTGGCCAGTCTATGGGTACAGGGCTGAGTATAACCTGTCGGGACCGATCTTGGACTATGCTAAGGGAGTCATGACGCTGTTTTACGAGGACCACAAGTTCAACACCGTGAACGCTCCTGATTCCGCCAAATTCGGGTTCTGGTGCAAGATGAATGGTCCGCACACTCCCCGCCCAGGAACGGGTGACTGGGACACAATCATCCTCGCACCATGTGACCCGCCTAACCCTGCCACTCCGCCAGACATAGCTTTCAAGCCCACCGTGAGGCAGACGGCCGTATGGGATAGCTCTGTCAATTACTGGCTGTGGAGCGACTCCGCTGAGACAACCGGCATCCGGCGGGTCATCGACTACAAGACAATCATATTCGACGATGCGTTTCCCGTGAACGTTGTGCGTTGGTTGCCCTTTCCCCCTCCAGGTGGCGATTGGGAGCAGCGACCGGTTGGCTACGGAGGCAGTTGTTGGTCCGCTCCAACTAACCCGGAGGTGTACCACGAACTTAACTGGATGATTGCGTACCCCCCTGGCGGTAAGCCTGTCCCCACTGGTACGTGGAACGTCTTCGTGTGGAAGCCTCAACCATACAACGGAGAGCAGCTCACTGATACCGTGGCCGTTAGTGCGGCTTGGGGTCATCCGCATTACGAGTACTATCGCCAAGACACCGGTCCGTACGAGCAGTGGGTTCCATTGACAACGCGTTCCTTCGGTTTGCCATACATGTACCTGTACCAGGGAAGTTTGTGGCAACAGGAACCATCCAGAACCTATTATGATGCGTACAGGCTTGAGTACGTTGGAGGTGGCGGTGAAGGCGGGGCCAGTTCGGCTGCAGTCGCGCTCGGCGATGCATCGCAGCTTGTTCGCGTTACGCCAAACCCGGTCGGGAGAACTGCGCGCATTAGTTACATCGTGTCGAAACCAGGCCCAGTCGATGTCGTTGTCTATGACGTAACGGGTAGGGCCGTGCTGAGAGCCGCACAAG